>JAQVKX010000122.1 GCA_028694425.1 Candidatus Gastranaerophilales bacterium | reverse complement strand
CGGTTTGACTGGAAGCGAAACATTCTTTATTGATGGGATTTTCAAAGAAATATTATAAACAGAAGGAATTATTACTCGCTTTACGGTATATGTCTCTTCTTTGGGCGTTAAATCATAAAGCTCTTTGTTCGAAAGCATAAATAAAGGGCGGTATTTGTTAAAATAAAACAGATTTTTTTCCCAATATTTTTCGGTTTTAATCGTTTTATCCTGAGGCATTTCTGTCATAATCGTTTTTTCATTATCATAAAAATGATTTTTGGAAACCATGCCCTCAATTCTTGCCAACGAAGGTAAGCCTCCGACAAATAAAACAGCTGATAAAATTATTAACTTTTTACTTAACATAATTCCCATACTTCCTTTCTGGTATTCCCTTCCCCTCAAGGGGGGAGGGAATGTTTTTATTTATACCTTATACCTGCTTCCTTTAGACGCTTAACCGCTTCTCTTAATTTTTTCTCGTCCTGCACTAGAGAAACCCTGACATAACCTTCGGAACCTGCACCAAAAGCTATTCCGGGTGTGAATACTACCCCCGTTTTATCCATTACCATGGTGCAAAACTCCCTCGAACTCATTCCTTCAGGCACTTTTATCCATAAATACATTGTGGCCTTAGGCATTCTGACATGCCAACCAAGTTCTCTAAGTTCTTTAACAAGATAATCCCTGCGTTGTTGGTATTTTTTCATCGTTGCTTCAACGTATTTATAAGGCATCCGCATTGCAGCGATTGCCGCATCCTGCATAATCGTTGAAGTTCCGTAATCAAAGTTTATTTTCATAGCAAAAACAGTATCGATAAATTCTTTTTTTCCTAAAACAAACCCAACTCTCCAACCTGCCATGTTGAAGGTTTTTGAACATGTATGTATCTCCAGAGCAACGTCTTTTGCACCTTCTATAGAAAAAATACTTAAAGCTCTATATCCGTCATAACAAATTTCACCGTAAGCAAGGTCAGATATTATTAAAATTTCGTTTTCGCGGCAAAATTTTACCAAATCCTCAAGAAATTCTTTTGTTACAACGGCACCTGTAGGATTATTCGGATAATTTATAATAAAGATTTTTGCTTTTTGTGCAATCTCTTGCGGAATTGAGTTTAAATCGGGGAGAAAATCATTTTCTTCCGACAGAGGCACATAATAAACTTCGCCGCATGCGACTTTTGTAGCCCTTGAGAACACAGGGTAATAAGGGTCAGGGATAATATTTATGTCACCCGGATTCGTAAACGCCAATGTGGCATGTGCAATACCTTCTTTGCCGCCGTTAACCGCCTGTGCTATAAAATCATCATCTAATTTTACATCATACCTCTTTGCCATCCATTCTTTTATGGCAACCTGAAATTCATCTTTCCCCCTGAAATTAGGATAGCCATGATTTTTTGGGTTTTTAATTGATTTTATGGTTTCTTTTACAATATAATCTGCAGTAGGTCTATCGGGGTTTCCGATGCCTAAATCTATTAAATCAATACCTCTTTTTCTTGCTTGTGCTTTTAATTCATCCAGTTCGACAAAAATATATTTTTCCAGATTCAAAACCTTATCAGCCGGTGTTATTTTAACTTTTTTAACTGTGTTCATTTTTCTCCATCCCTAACATCAAGTCTCTTCCAACATTATATCAGTTTTATTTCAAAAAACACAAAGTTTACTAATCTTAAAGAAGTGAACAGAGAACAGGAAACAGGAAACAGAAAGATTTCATGCTAGAATAGAACAGGGAACAGGGAACAGAAGGCAAGAGGGTAAGAAGGCAGGAAGGCAAGCTTTTCGCTTCAAGCTTCACTTAATAAAACTGTTCACTTTATCACCTTTAAAAAAATAAACAACAACAACAAAGCAAGCAGGTATAGTTATGAAAAAACCCATAATAGCAATAGTCGGGCGTCCGAATGTAGGTAAATCCACGTTCGTTAATCGTCTTGTAGGTGCAAGGCAATCAATTGTTGATGATATGCCGGGTGTTACCCGTGATAGAATTTATTTCGATGTCGAATGGCAGCATAAATACTTCACCGTAATTGACACCGGCGGAATAATCCCGGGGGACGAAGATGAAATCATGCTCTCTATTTTTGACCAGGTTCAAATTGCCTGTGATGAATCCGATAAAATAATTTTTCTGGTCGACGGCAAAGACGGTGTTCATCCTGCAGATAAAGACATTGCAAATATTTTAAGGAAATCGGGAAAGAAAGTTTTCCTTGTCGTTAATAAAATCGATTCAATTCAGGCAAGTGCCATGACTGCGGATTTTTATTCGCTTGCAATCGGCGAGCCGATAGCAATTTCGGCACTTCATGGAAGCGGCGGGGTCGGAGATTTGTTGGAGATTTTAACCGAAGATTTTAAAGCCGAAGATGAGCAGATTGACGAAAACACAATTAAAATAGCAATCGTAGGTCGCCCGAATGCAGGAAAGTCTTCTATTGTAAATGCCCTCTTAAAAGAAGAAAGAGTTATTGTTTCAGAGGTTTCAGGCACGACAAGAGACAGTATTGATTCAAAGATAAATTATCAGAACAAAGATTTTGTATTGATTGATACCGCCGGAATACGGAAAAAAGCAAAAGTTGATTGGGGCGTAGAAAAATTTGCCGTTGACAGAGCAATTCGCTCAATCAGAGACTGTGATGTTGCAGTTTTAGTAATTGATGCAACAGAAGGTATCTCTGATCAGGACAAAAAAATCTCGGCACTTATAACCGAGGCTGGGAAAGGCATTGTAATCGCCGTTAACAAATGGGATTTGGTCGAAAATAAACAAACTAATACCATGCGGGATTTTGAGAAAAAACTTGAAAAAGATATACCGTTTTTAAGTTATGCACCGAAGATTTACATAAGTGCGATTACAAAACAGAGGATTAATCAGATTTTTGAAAAATCAATTGAAGTTTGTGAACAAGCTGACAAAAGGGTTTCAACAGGACTCTTAAATAAAATAATTAATGAGGCTTATGCAATGAATCCGCCTTCAACGGTTAAAAATAAAAGACTTAAAATACTTTATACGACACAAATTAACACCGCACCGCCGACTTTTGTAATGTTTTCAAACAACGGTGATTTAATGAAAGACCATTATAAACGTTATTTGGAAAAGAAATTACGTGAAGCGTTCGGCTTTTTCGGCACTCCGATTAGAATTTCCGTTCGTGAACGAAGCGGGAAGTAGAAGGGAAAAAGGAAAAGAAGTTGAACAGATGAACAGGTGAAAGGGTGAATGGGTGAACAGGTGAATAGTTTTAAAAGTGAACAATGAGCTGAATTTTACTATGCCTCTTTGCATCTTTGCGTCTTTGCATCTTTATTGCATTTTGCTTTTTGCTTCTCGCCCGCCCCCTCTAATTAACCTATTTTTAGAAAAATATATGTTGAAATGTAAACATTTAAGTGTTACAATAACAAATAAATTCATGTTTTGTTTTAAAATATATGTATAGATAAAATATTAAAAAACAGGAGCATATGATTAACAGTCTTACAAAAGATTCACATATAACTCAGTCATTTCGGCATTCAAAATTTAAGCCGAACCCGCAGAGAGGTGCTTGCCAAGACGGAAGAAGAGTGTATAGTAGTGCGACTGTAAATAATAACCAAGGAATAAATCTGAGAAAGCCCGCTGAGCAAAGTTTCAGCGGGCTTTCTCATTCAGAAGATTTTACAACAAGATTGTGCAAAAATAAGCATTTTAAACGTGCTTTAGAAGTAGCTGCTGGAAATCAAGTTGTATTTCTTACTGGATTTTCTCTATTATTAACAGGTTTAATAAGACCTGCGACAATTATGGCATTACCTTCAGAAAAAAAGAACATAGATGATAAAAAATATGCAGCGGCACAATCTATATCATCGGGAGTTATCGGCTTTATCCTTGCTTTAATACTTGCTAATCCTATTGCAAAAGCTTTCAATAAAATAGCAAAAAACCCTCAAGATTATTTAAATAAAAATGCAGAATCCTTTAGCAATGATAACGTAATAAAAGCTGCAAAAAATTATACAAATCAAATACCCGATATATTAATGGCTGCACCGAAAGCTATTATAACAATTGCAATAATACCACCTATTTTAAAATATATATTCGGACTGGAAAAGAAAAAAGACTCTAAATGTATGTCAACTCAAGACTTTTCCGCATTAAACTTTAATAGTGCAACACTACCTCAAAAAGATGCATTCAAACGTTTTCCGGGGGGAGGTAAATCATGCTGATATCAAAAATCTCTCCAAATGTAAATAATTATTATACCAATAATAATACAGGCAAAAATTTAACCTTTACTTCAACCCCGGGGGAATCTAAATTATTTAAACCTGTTAATGATTTATATGACAGATTTACAACTTCGCTAGCCCATGGCATCGGTAAAATATTAGATACGGAAACTGCTTATAAAGTCATAGAAAGAACAAAAAACTGCAATAATCTGCTTACTCATCTTATAGTAATCGGTAGCACAATTCTTTCCGGATTTTATATCAAAAAGACATTAGATAATGACAAGTTAGAAGAACATAAAAAGAAAACTCTGGCGATTAATCAAGGTATTGTTTGGGGATTATCAACAGTAATGGCTTATACACTTGATGGCATTGCAAATAAAAAAATGATTGATTTTTCCGAAAAATTTAAAAACATAAATTTAAAAAACACAGAAATCAGTTCCGAATTAATGAATAAATACATAGAAGGTATTAAAACCGCCAAGACAATGATAATAGCAGGGGTTGTCTATAGATACTTGGCACCCGTAATTGTTACTCCGATTGCAAATAAAATCGGTAACAAACTTCATGAAAAAAACAAAGCTAAAAAGGCTTAATTAAAGTAATTATAAGCAATATCAAAATGTCTTAATATTAACACACGGAATTCAAAATAGTGTTATAATTTAAGAAGTTTTATTTTGATACCAATTTGCGTTCAACAAAGTAATAATGCGTCATCCCGAACTGGTTTCGGGATCTATCCGATATACTATGCTGATGAGATGCTGAAATAAATTCAGCATGACGTGAGGCGTAAATATACTTTTTTGATTGTAAATTGGTGTGAGGTTATAAAGATGAATAAAATAAGCACCGAATACTTGGAAAGATGTATAGAAACTCAATGGTTAAGGGGTTTGAAATGACGCTTGAACAAAGCGGAAAGCTCTTAAGAAAAAAGTTAACGCCTTACTTTGCTACGAAAAAAGCTGTTGATATGCTAAACTTTAAAGATTTATTTCGGCATGCCTTAAAACATAGTATTTTGCAGGAGGAAGAAGTAGAAAGATGGTTTAAATACAAAAATAACAGAAACAGTAATACCCATGACTACGGAAAAAGCTTTGCGAAAGAAACTTTAACTTTAATGGATGATTTTATAAAAGATGCTTATCATATAAAGGATGTCATAAAAAATGCCTAATATCTTAGTAGAACAAAAATACTTAGATGAAATAATTTCAATAATCCGGCGGGTTTATCCTAAAGCTGTTGTTTGGGCTTACGGAAGCAGAATAGACGGAACTGCACATACCGGCAGTGATTTGGATTTAGTAATAAAAGACTACGGACAAAAAGATGCTTACCTGTTTGAATTAAAAGAGGAGTTAGAAGAAAGCAATATTCCGTTTTTGATTGATATTTTCGAACTCGATAAATTACCCGAAAATTTTCAAAAAGAAATTAAGAAAAATTATGTTGTGTTATATGACGGAAGTGCCACAGGCAATTAATCCAACTTAAAATTCTTTATATAAATATAATGAAAAATATGGTATAATGAACTTATGGATGAGAAAAAAAGAATTTTAAAAGTTTTAGAAAAGCCCGAAGGGCTTAAAGAGGCTGAAGTGCCGGCTAAGCCTAAAATTTCTCATCCAAACCAGACCAACCCGATTTATAAAAAAATGGCTGAATTTAACAATGCCAAAATCGGAGATAAATGGTCAATTGAGGATTTATTAAGGTAGATTAGGTTTTCGATAACAAAAATGTATGAGGTAAAGAGCAAAATTTTTTTAGGGTTTACCAAAACTCAAAAATCCGCTTTGTGTAATTTTTTGAGAGCTTTGGTTAAAAAAATGCCGGATTTGAGTACAAAAGAAGTACTGCAAAAATTTCTTGATGATGAAAAATATTATCTTGAAATTAATTCGTCACGTTTTGAGTTTTTGCGGGAAATAATTGACGATGAACAATTTATTTCAGATGTCGAATTATTTATCAAAGAATGTAAAAAATATTACGACTATAAAAAGTCACAAGCACCGTTAATTCAGGCACAAAAAGAATTTGATAAGAAAAAACGGAACATTTTGCAGGAAGTTAAGATGTCAAAAGAATTCCCGACAAAAAAACAGCTTTTTTATTATAATAATCTGTGTGAAAGATACCACATTCAACCCA
>JAQVKX010000121.1 GCA_028694425.1 Candidatus Gastranaerophilales bacterium | reverse complement strand
TTGATAAATTTGTTCATATTTTAAATTTTAGTGTTTCAAATTAATTTTGTGATAGGCACTTCGCCAATATGCCGACCGTTATAAAACGTCAAAACGGAAAAGCATCTTCCGGTTTAGGTTTATTAAAACTTGGCTCTTCATTTATAGGTTCGCTTTTTGGTTTAGCCTCGCCAACTTTTTGCCCCTCAACTTTCCATGCGGTTACATTCGTGTACCACTTTCCATTATACTCTCTACTTTGAATATCTATAAAAGCCTTAATGTTTTCTTGCATCATATAGCTTTCAATATCAAGTTTGCACCCAAAATCTGTAATACACACTTTTTTAGGGTATTCCGATAATGTTTCAATTACAAAATCTTGTTTACTCCAATCTCCGTTTTGAGATACTCCCGATTGAACGGGTAGTATCTCTATTAATTTTCCTTCTATTTCCATGTTGTATTATAATTTTAATTAGTTACTAATTTATTTAAACGGACTATCATCTTCCATATCTCCAAACAAATTACCGTCTTTTTCTTTAGATTCTTGTTGTTTTTCAGATTTTTTTTCTGTAAAATCTGAATTTATACCGTCTACAATATCATCATCTTCTTCAATAGATTCCGGCTCAAATTTTACGTTAGATAAATCGTGCTTCATTCGAGGTAATGTTTTAAAAGCATGTTTCAAACATTTAGCACGTAAAAAATCTTCGTCAATTTGACCGTCTATACCACTTGAATATAATGCGTTGCCTTTGTCGTTTCGTAGCATTTTAGCCGACTTTTTACGTAACCTTTCAATATCATCTCTATCCAACCATTTGTAGTCTCTTATGCCTCCGGGCAAATGAAGTATTGTAAAACATGCTTTGATTGTGCTTTTCCCTTTTTCGGCAATAGCCAAAGCATCTTTTTCTTCAACTATTAAATCGCCATCGTTTGTAACCAACTTGCCTTCTTTAAATTTTTTCATTACCTTTTCTGACCTTTCCGACTTTTCAGAACGCTCATACTGAATTATCAAATCGCCATCTTCGTTTGTTTTTGGCTTAAACGTATCATTCTCATAAACCACAATTGGGTTGCTTGCATGTAATATCTGACCATATCTCTTTCTTAATGCAAGTTCTCCATACGCCATAACAACAAAAAAGCAAGTATTTACCCATGTTTCTTTTTTATCGACAATACGCTTAATTCCTTTACACTCATAATACGCTTCTGCCTGACCTTGTTTTTTGGTAGATAAACCTTGTATTGCACACTCCATGAATGAAGAATACAAACTTAAATTCGTACAGGTGGTAAGCCTTGACTTCTCATCATTTAAAGCCATTATGTAATAGCTTTTTTCCTTTTCATAAAATGCTTCTGCTTCCGAATCAGAACTCTCATGTATCTTTTTGTACGTTTCAATAAATTGGTTTCGTACCAATTCGTTACTTGCAATTTCCTTTGGTGCTAAATTTGGTAGCACATCTTTTAATGTTTGTATTGCCATATTATTTTATTGTTTTAATATATTTTCTATTTCAATTAATTTGTTTTTAAAAAAATAAATTTTTGTTTTAATTCTCAAATATTTCTTCATACGTACAAACAACATCATTAAAACCTTTTTTCTTTAAAGTGTAGTTTACAGCATTTATAAACTTATGCTTTGTCGTTTCGTGTACGCTTAATCCTTTTTTAATCTTGTTTAATGAGTTTTTGTTTAGCCCAGCACGGCTATTCTTATACAATTCAAACTTATTTGAATTACGCATAAGCTCACTACCGGAAATGCCATACTTTTCCATTAAAACATAAGCACGGCTCATTAAAATACGCTTAACCTTTCTCTCTATTTTTTCCATTATAAATCCTCCTTATCAAATTTTTTCCTTACGTCATTAACATTAACTACATCATCAGAAACTCCTATACGTTGATTGTTTAGCAAATAAACATATTTAGGAGCTAAAACTATTCCGCCTAAAAAATATATTCCCTTTTGAGTTAGCGCATATTTGCTTTCATTTGTCTTCTTTTCAATAAACCCAAAATGAATAAGAACTCCATAATCCATACCACTTGTTGATTTTAAACCCATTTCTTTCAAGACATCTTTTGCTTCAAAGTATTTTTGATTTTTATTAGAGTATAATTGCAAGAGATGTAAGCCTTCTAAAAAACGCAACATACTATAATTAATTTTTCTTTGATATATTTTATTATACCTATTACAACAAGGACAAACCGCACCTTTTTTATTTGTTGCAAGTTCGTTTTTAAATTTTCTTTTTACCGACTTAAATGATTCGTTAAATATTCCCATGATTTCTATTTATTTAATTAATAATTCTTCTATTATTAGAATAGCATCTTGAACGCTATCTGCATCTTCAATTTTATCTAAAATTTCAACTATTATTCTATCTCTATCAGATACTACCGAAAATTCCCGAAAATTATCATCAACAGAACGTATGAATTTTACAAAATAATCGTAATACGCATCATAAGGGCTTTTCAATATGTTATTAACCGTTTTCTCTGCATGAAGTACCGTTGAATGGTCTTTACGCCCACAAATCATTCCTATATCAGATAAAGATAGATTTGTGTGTCTTTTCATGCAGAACATAACTACTTGCCTTATTTTGCAGATTAGCCCCTCTCGGGTTTTTTTAAAAAACTCCTGCTCCGGCATATTAAAAAAATCTTCGGCAATAGCAATTATACTTTCTGCTTTTTTGTCTATAATAGAAAAGGTTTCATTCCTATTTTTTTTATAGTCCGAAATATACATAAACTTATTTTCGTCCAAATACCTCTCCAAAGCATGAATTGAATCCTTATCCTTATTATCGCAATTGACTTTGATATTTTCTCTCATTATAATATTTTTATTGTTAAAAATAAACAATCCTCTACTACTTTCCCCGAAAAAAACTTACATTCGTATTGATTGATATAGTTTTTTACAAAAGACAAAAACTCATTGACATCAGATTTTATAGAAATAGTTATAAGGTTGAGGTTGTCTTCATTATTTAAGTGAACAATATTATCAATCTCACATTCTACTTTCATTTCAGAAGCTATATTTGTAATATGCTCCTGTATTTTTATGACTTTATCTTTAAACTCACAAACCTTGTCCGCAAAGTCTCTTATGTTAAGCTCTTTTTTCATATAACTATTTTTTTAAAATTTAACTTTTACACGCCAAACACCGTCTTGAAAGAAGCAGTCCACATTCCTTTGTTCCTTATCTACTCTTATAGGAAACCATAACAAGCCAAATAGTTTAACATAGTGCCTTTTTACCAAACACAATCCAATGTTAGTCCATTCCATTGTTTGCTCTATTTTATAATATTCTTCTTTATTCTTTTTCATAATATTATTTTTAACATTTTAACTCCAACAAATATAAACATCTTATTTTGAATAACAAAACAAATAATGGTATTTATTTACATTAAATACAAATTAATTAAAATAACACCCCAGCTTGCATAAAAACTTTGTGCAATAGAACTTAAAGCAACGTGCCTTAACTCCATGTTTTCAAAGTTAAACATAGTGTACACAAAGCCGTAAACTGGTATAATTAACTTAAACATTATCTTCTTGTTTTAATATTAATTCAATAACTTCTTCAACTACTTCCCATTCAATATCATTTTGACTGCCTGTTATAGCATTTGACATTTCCCTTTTACTTTCAATTATGTTATATATGTGTTCATCAATAGTATTCTTTGCAATGTAATACAAACAATGCACTTCTCTCTTTTGCCCCTTACGATGACCTCTATCCTCCGCTTGGTCTTGTATAGCAGAGTGCCAACCCTGTTGAATAAATGCTACTATTCGAGATGCAGTTAGTGTAATTCCAACCCCAGCAGCTTTAAGTGAACATATTGCATTTAAAGTATTTTTATCTTCCTGAAACTTATGAATTGATAACTGTTTATTATCAGCACTCATACCACCAACGATTGATACCGAATTGTTTTTAAAAGTGTTTTTGAATGAATCCAAAACCTCTCTGTTTTCTCCAAATAGTATAACTTTTTCTCCGTTTTCGTTTAAGTCCTTAATTGCTTCACTAACTGCCTTAACCTTACCTTTACCTGATATTTGTTTAAGTAAATTAATTCGCACCATAACTTCCCCTCGCATTGATTTTCTAACCTCTGAATCGGTTTTTCCTTTATACTCTTTTAAGTAACTTGCAATATCTTTTAATGCAAACTTATATTCATCATAATTATCAAGCTCAACATAAACAATTTGTCTTGTTTTTTTAGGAAGTCCGGCTACGTCTTTTTTCTCACGTCTTATAATGCAGGTTTCTTTTAATTTCTTGTGCAACTCGTTTAACTCTTCTATTGTTGCATTTTTGTATTTCTTTACAAAAGCAGTATAACCTCCAAATAGTTTTATCTTATCAATAATACATAACTGCGAAGCTAAATCTAAAACATTATTTATAACTGGCGTTCCTGTAAGCAAGTAAACAACTTCTTTTTTGAAAGTTATTGCAGCCGTTATCTTTGATTGTCTTGTTTTAGGTTCTTTAACTCTATGTGATTCATCTACTATAATTGACTTAAAGAAATTTATGTTATTATTGAAGTCAATATCAGATAATCTAAAATCTTTTCTTTGAGGCATTCTATCTACAAAATACTTTGATAAACTTTCGTAATTAACTATAAAGTAATGTGCTATTCCTGATTGATAAAGTAAAGGATATGTTGTTTTAATGCTATCATTTAAAATCATAGCACGTTTATCAGTCCACATATTAATTTCTATCTCCCAATTACATTTTAAAGAAGCCGGGCAAATTATAAGGCACGGGTAAGATTGTTGCTTTTCAATTGCAAGTATTGACTGCATTGTTTTACCAAGCCCCATATCATCGCACTCCATTGCTTTTTTCCACTCAACAAGTTTGTTTATGCCTTCGTATTGATATTTCTCCGGTTTTAATCCTTTTTTCATTGTTTTATGTTTTTTTATACAGTTTTATCCTCTATCAACCCGTACTACACACAACAACGGCTATAAAACATAGCGGGATTGGCGCTTAATCGGGCGTTATTTCTGTTTATTAAGTTCATATCAATTCGATAGGTCTGTGCCACTTATCCGCTAAGATTTCATAGCCAAACCGCTGTGTGCAATAAAAATTGCTAACTAATATCGTGCTGCATTTGTTTGATATATTTTCATTTTGATTTATCTTTTTAAATTAACAACAACAAATATAACACTCTTATTTTTAAAAACAAAACAAATAATGTTATTTATTTTCCAATTACTTTTTTATGATATATAACGAACTCCGATTCAATGAAAACTTCATCGTCAGTAGCCCTTTTCTCTGCATATTTCTTTGCTCTGCCTAATGTATATTTCTCAATTTTATCTGCCGAAAGTTTTTTACCCTCGTTTTCAAACCAAAAAATAAATATTTTAGCATAACCAGTCTTGTCGGTAACTTCAATTTCGTATTGGTATTTAGTTTTTATACTACTTTTAACAACCTCTGAATTGTACGATGCAGTTCCTTTGATTGAGTTTTCAGCAAATTTCATATCACTTTCAATCTTTGCACTTTCAGTCTTTTTTAAAGAATCCTCTTTTATTTTTCGCTCCTGCTCTTCTTTAAACTTTCTGTCTTTTTCTTCTTGTGCCTTTTTTAATGCAGCTTGCTTTTCAGCATCTTTTTCTTTTTGTATCTTTTCATTCTCTTTAATTCGGGAAATAATTGTCGGTATTTTATCAATAGTTTCAACTTTAAATACACCAATATCATTCTTAAACTCTTCCAAAAACTTATTACGTAATATTTGAAAGTTATAATTCTTAACCTGCTTTTCAATCTCTTCCGGTTTAACAAATTCATAACGCCCCTTTCCACTCCATTCTATCTCACTAAACTTAGTGTAATTTACAGGATAAGATTTTATCTTTTCTTTAATCTCATTTTCCTCACTCATCTCTTTTAAATCATACAAATAGTTTTGTATTTCAAGTTTAGCGTTTGACAAATGGTTTTGAAACTCCTGATTGTAATAATACTCCATATCGGGAATTATAGAAGACAACTCATTATTTCTTTTGAGTATCTTTTCACGCTCTTTCTCTTTTGCTATACGTTGCTTTTCAAGATAATCAACATACATTTGCATCATAGAATTTAACTTGCGTTGTATGTCTCCGTTTTTTGAGACCTTGCCCTCCATTTCCGTAAACTCTTTTTTTAGAGCGTCCATAATTTGTGTTATCGGCTTCCTGTTTTCATTCATGCTTTTTTGTGTTGCATTTAGCTTTTTAATAAGGTTTTTCATCTTATTATAAAGTTCATCACTCATAGCTGCTTTCCCGGAATCAATTACTTTGTTTGAATATTCGGTTGCTTTATCCAAAGACTTTTTGTTTTCAATATAAACACCTTTTAATCCTTTTTATACCCCTACGGACTTTTCAAACT
>JAQVKX010000004.1 GCA_028694425.1 Candidatus Gastranaerophilales bacterium | reverse complement strand
AATGCCCTATTTACAACCATCTTACCCCCCCCTGAATATGTAACAATATATTCATATTCCTTGATTTTAAAGGAAATAAGTTTTATTATCATACTGTAGATAGATTAATTTACGACAGGTTTAATAATTATCTGTTTTATGGGATTTCGTATAACTGGTTAAATCTCTGGGAACAACAAAAGTAAAATTTTTGTAATCACTAACTTGTGGTTTGACATGGTGTTCATATTCCGTCATAAGAAAATCCATATGCTGGGATTGCTGGGGTAATAAATAAGATACAATATCACTTCTAACTTCATATGATAATTTGGCTATAGCATTACCCATATTTTCTAAAATTCTACCGAAAGAACTATCAAAGCTCCTCACAAAAGCAGAATAAAACATAAATTCTTTACCTAATTCTGCAATAAAACAATTATTTTTTTTAGAATTAATAACACCTAATGGATCATCAATTTCTGATGTATAACGTAATTCAAAACCCTCAACAAAGCCTTTAATTGTAGAATCAATTATCTGCATTATCGCAGTTTCTTTTTCTTTATCCACAACAAAACCTCCAAATCATACTCTCTTTGATAGAGTATAGCACAAATACTTTTATTAAATAGCTTTTGTATATTTATTTAACATTTACCCCCTACTGATCTGATTCGGGGTTATCTCTCAGTAATTTTTCAAAATCCGACGGTTTAACGCTTTGGATAAAATCTTTGAACTCTTGGGATTCTTCTTCGTCTCTGGCTGAATCCGTAGATACAGAGCCATTTGAAAGGACTTTTGCGGAAACAAAAATCGGCGAATCTGTTCTTATCGCAACTGCAATAGCATCCGAAGGACGCGAATCAATTTCAACTTCCTGTCCTTCTTTGTCAGCCAAAACCAAGGCGGCAAAGTAAGTTTCTTTTTCCACATCGCTTATCTCTACTCTGTCAAGCCTGTAGCCGGTTTGTTTAATTATATCTATTATTAAATCATGCGTCATCGGTCTTGCCACAGCAAGGTTTTCGATTTTTCTTATAATGGCACTCGCTTCAGCCGAGCCAATCCAAATAGGAAGAGCTTTTCTGTTTTCTTTGTCGTGCAAAACAACAATCGGTGATCCTGTTCTTGTATCAAGGGCTATACCCATTACCCTCATCTCAATCATATTTAACACCTCTTTTGTATTTATGAGAGGTGAGTGGTGAGAGGTGAAAAGAAAACTTCTCACTTCTCACTTCTCACTTCTCACTTTATTATATCATCAAAATCATTTTTTACCATATCTAATCAGGTATGCTGCGATAATTGCCGTAATCGGCACACATAAAACAATTGCGATACTTCCGATTAGGGCAGCCGAGATTTCTGTTGCAACCTGATTAAGATTAAAGAACTTCTGCAAATCAATATTGCTCGAAAGCAAAACAAGCGATAGTGCTCCGCCAAGGTAGGCTAAAATCAATGTATTTGCCATTGTGCCTATAATGTCCTGTCCGACATTCATGCCGGAAGCAAACAATTCTCTCACTGTCATTTGAGTATTTGAAGAAAAAAGTTCATTAATTGTACTGGAAATTGACATTCCGATATCCATTACGGCACCTAATGCACCGATTATCATTGCCGATGCAAGAACTCCTACAAAGTTTAGAGTGGGGTGGGCGTTAAACAAAAACATGCTCTCTTCTGATGAAAATCCTGTGAGACTTGCAAATTTTATGCTTAAAATTGACAAAATCCCTGCAATTGAAAGACTTAAAACGGTTCCTAAAATCGCTGCAGTGCTTTTTGCATTAAATCCGCCCACAAGATAAATTGTGATTACGGATGCCAGAACACAAATCAAAACCGTTGCCAAAATCGGGTTAAGTCCGCTTAAAATTAAGGGGGTCAAAGCCCAAAATATAAGGCCGAGGGTTATAAGAATTGAAATAAGACTAAATAATCCTTTTTTTCGTCCGATAATAATCAGCAGGGCAAAGAAAAGTCCGCTTAAAGCATATAAAACACTCACTCTTTTTTTATCCGCAATAAAGAAATTCATTCCGCCATCGGCTTGCTCTGCGTGCAAAATAACTTTGTCACCGGTTTTCAGTTTAATATCATAAGCCGGATTTCCCATAAGCATGTTTTCCACAATAACCTTTTCGCCTTTGTGTGAGCCGGTTAGGATTTTTACCTCAACGGATTGTTTAACGTGATTTAATTCACCGTGCAGGGAAGGTTTTATTTCGCCAAAAGTTTCAATTGAAAGCACCTGTCCGGCTTCAGACGGTAAAACAGGTTTATCATTAGCTTCAAGTGCAAAAACAGGCAAACACAATCCCAATATTATTACCAACAACAAAATTATTTTTCTCATTAAACTCCTTCTTTATTTCTTATTTGCTCATATACTATTAACAATGATAGCAGAATCATTATAATCGGATTTATAATAATTGACAAAGAAAACCAAGTAGTAGCAGTATTACTAACATAAGGCAAGGTTATTATAATATTTTTGGGAATAAACAATAAAGCAAAAAGTAAAGTATAAATTAAATCAAACCTTGATTTTTTTTCAGCATTTACAAAAAACCAAATCGGAACGAATAAAAATACAAATTTGTAATCAAATATAATATACGGCAACAATAAGAAATTACATGTTAACAAGGTAAACTTTTTCCAGTAACTTTCTTCTTTCCATACAAAAAACATTGTAACAATAGTTATCGGAAGACATAGAAAATTATAAATTTTGGCAAATAATTCTAACGAAACTAAAGGTTCTGCAGTTAATTTACAAAGTACCAATTTTAAGGGCATGAAAAGAGAAGAACCGAAACCCATTCCGTAATCATTTGCATTTTGGTAAACATATATTATTTTAAACATTGCAAAAGATTTAAAAAGAATGCTTAACTGTTCAAAAAAACCTCCTTTAAAAGCCATAAAGCTTCCAATTGTTAACAAAACCGTCAAGATTATACTTAAAAAGAATTCTTTATATTTTTTCTTAAACAAGAACAGAAATAAAAATAACCAGGTAAAAGGTTTCATGGCATTCAACATCGCCAAAAAAACAGAGCTTAATAAATATTTTTCTTTTTTAAATGAATAAGCAAAAAGTCCGAAAAAAATGAACAACAGCATATCCAAATTACCCTTGTCCAAAATATAAAGCACAGGATATGATACTATTGTCAATATAAAAATATTTTGAAAATTCTGTAATTTAGTTAAATTCTCACAGGAAAAGTTCTTGATATTCATATAAGTTAAGTAAGCTAAGAATATTGATATAAATATTGAATAAGACAAGAATATTTTTTTAATCATCACAAACGGATAGATTAAAATATAAGTAAATGGGAAATAAACAATCCAAAGAGTTGGTTGTTTATAAGGCATAAAATCCCGTAAATAGGGTAATGCCCCTGCAAAATCACAAAAAGCTGCATATGGAGGATAGAGAAAGGAATTATATTTAGTACCAAAACCTATGTAATAAGCTAAAAAATAGTGATAAATAACCCCAATCACAAATCCTACTAAAATTATGCCTGATAATACTAATACTTTTTCTCTTTTTTCCATTGACTATTCGTTCCTCTTCTCTTATAAGACTAATGCACAACCCCATTTTTTATAAAAATGTTCTTGTGTAAAGTCTTTTAGCGTCTAGTGTCGAATGGCTAAACGGCACTCCTCGTGACGATTTTGCCATTCTCACTTTTGTAAGGTCGACCACTGCACAAATAAGAAAAAACAAATTTTCTAAAGTTGTGCAGTGGTCTCTTATTTAACGTAATTAATTATACATTAAACATAAGCTTGCCATTTAAAAAAAAATGTTATAAAATACATTTATGTCAGAAATACCGGTTTTAGCAATAATAGTACCTTGTTATAACGAAGAAGACGTTATTGAAAAAGCTTTTTTTGAACTCTCTTTCATTATTCAAGCATTAATTAAAAATCAAAGAATATCACCTCAAAGTTATATATGTTTTGTTGATGATGGAAGTAATGATAAAAGTTGGGAAATAATTATAAAATTATCAAAAAACAAGGAAGTAAAAGGATTAAAATTGTCTAGAAATTTTGGGCATCAAGCAGCTCAACTTGCAGGTTTAATTCAAAATCAAGCTGATATTTTTATTACAATTGATGCAGATTTACAAGATGATATTAATATTATTGATGAAATGATTAAAAAATATTCGGAAGGATTTGAAATTGTTTACGGTGTAAGAAATAATAGAAATTCTGATGGTTTTATAAAAAGGATTTTGGCACAATCTTATTATCGATTAGCTAAAAGTTTAGGAGTAGAAGGAATTTATAATAATGCCGATTTTAGGCTTATATCTAAAAAAATCGTCTTAATTATATCCGAATTAAAAGAGTACAATATTTATCTTCGGGGGATAATTTCTAATTTAGGTTTTAAATCTTGTTGCGTTTATTATTCCAGAAAAAAGCGAATTGCCGGAATTCCAAAATATAATATATTTTCTTCATTAAATCTTGCTATTGACGGAATTACTTCTTTTTCAATTCAACCGCTTCATTTTATAACTCTTTTAAGCTTTCTTTGCTTTTTAATAGCCATTATAATGAGTATTTATTGTATTGTTGTATATTTTGAAAAAGAAATTATTCCAGGATGGGCCTCATTGTTTATCTCATTATATTTTTTAGGTGGAATTCAATTATTTTCTATCGAAATTATTGGAGAATATATAGGTAAAATTTATAAAGAGACAAAACAAAGACCCAAATTTATTGTTGAAGCTCAAATTAATTGAAACATTCAAAAATAATTATTGTATAAGGGATATTGTATAAATCTTCTCTGATAATAATATTTATATTATCAAAATATTTTGAAAATAGTTCAAAATATTCATCTTTTGTTCTTACAAATAATCCCCTATCGTTTTTAAGTAACCATTTTTTAATTTTTGATTGATTTTGGGTATAACAGCCATCATGAGTAATAAATCTGCCGCCTTGTTTTAAATTCGATTTTGCAAAAGAAATTAGTTTTTTTGCTTCTTCGTCATCTATATGATGTAAAATAGCATTCGCCATAATAATATCAAACTTCTCATCAAAATTTTGAATAAAATTTATTTTTTGACAGAAAAATTGATAATTTTTTTGCGGAAACTTTTTTTGAGCATTTTTTATGTATAATTCAGAATCATCAAAACCAACATATTTAATGTCTTTAGGTAAATAATGAACCATATTTGCCGGACCACAACCTATATCAAGAATGCTGTCACCTCTTTTTGTTCTTATATAATCACGACAATAAATTTTTCTTAACTTGTAATCACCTACTATTTTCTGCCATAAAATATAAATTTGAGGAAATGAAAGTATTTTTTTAATCTCCAATTTCGTTAACCTCTTTTTTAAATTTAAGTTGTTCAAATATTATTAATCCCATAAATATCAACATTATTAAAGGATTAAGTGTTTTTGAACAAAGAATTATCTTAAAAAATCCAATCAAAATATATTTTTTAGGAATAAATAACAGCCCAAAAAGAATTATATAAATTAAGTCAAAGTTTGTTTTTTCTTTAGTATTCATAAATAACCATAAAGGAATAAAAAGAAAAATAAGTTTATAATCAAGTATAACAAAAGACATTGTTAATAAATAAAATATCATAAGAGCTGTTTTTTTCCAAAATATTTTTTCTTTCAGGGTAAATAATAAAATAATAATTCCTGTAAAAAAACTTATAAAAGCATATATCTTTTTGAGTAAACTAATAGAAATAAAATGATTATGTGTACATAAGGCATATTTTAAAGCTAAAAAAAAGTCTGAAGAGCCTAATATAGGCGAACTGGTGTTATCTATAAAATATTGTTTAAATAATTCTAAATTTATGATAAAGGCATGAATATTATTTAAAAAACCTCCTTTTAAAACAAAAAAACCGCCAATAATAAAAAAAACCGTTAAGGTTAAACTTAGGAAAAACTCTTTCCATTTTTTTTCAAATAAAAATAAAAAGGTAAAAATTAAAAAAAGAGGTTTTATGGCATTTGATATTGCTAACATAATTGTAGCAAATAAATATTTTTTTTCTTTAAATGCATAAATAAAAATCGTTATTAAAATAAATAAGAACATATCAAAATTGCTGCTTATTAATAGACATAAAAAAGGGTAAGTAAGGAACGTGATTATAAAAATACTTTGAAAATTTTCTAAATTACTTAAATTTTTACATTTTAAGAATTTAATATTCATATATATATAAAAACTTAAAAATATAGAAATAAATAATATATGAGAAATTACCAGATTTTTAATTAACGTAAAAGGAAACAGTATAATATAAGCTAGAGGAAAATAATTTATCCAAATATTAGGAAATTCTTTATAAGGAGCAAAGTTTTTTAAAAAATATAAAATGTTGTTAAAATCTACAAAAATAAGGTCACTATTACAAAGAAATGTTTTATAAGGTTCTGGAAGTCCAAAATAAAATCCTAAAATATAATGGAATATAACCCCAATCACAAACCCTACTAAAATTATGCTTGATAATAATAAAACTTTTTCCCTTTTCTCCATTTTTATTCCTCAAATAAGCTTTTTTGTCCGCTTTTGTCTTTGTATCCCAAATACCTTAGTGCTTCAGGTGAAGCTTTTCTTCCTCTGGGTGTTCTTTGCAAAAAACCTGCTTGCAGCAGATAAGGTTCACAAACATCTTCGATTGTCCGAACATCTTCGCCTAACGCTGCTGAAATCGTCTCAACGCCGACAGGACCACCGTCAAATTTTTCTATAATTAATCTTAACAAACATCTGTCTGTATTATCAAGTCCTAAATTGTCAATTTTTAAACAATCTAAAGCTTTTTTGGCGATTTCTTCCGTTATTTCTCCTTCATGTTTTACAAGAGCATAGTCACTTACTCTTTTAACCAGACGGTTTGCAATCCTTGGTGTGCCTCTTGAACGTGAAGCTATTGCACTTGCACCGTCTTCGGTTATTTTTATATCTAATATCGAAGCTGTTCTCTTTACAACTTGTGTTAATTCTTCGGGTGTATAAAATTCAAGTCTGTGAATTATTCCAAATCTGTCCCTTAAAGGACCGGACAATGCACCGGCTTTTGTGGTTGCACCGATTAAAGTAAACTTAGGCACAGGAATACGCAATGTTTTTACGGTTTGTCCCTTACCAGTTGTCATATCAAGTGAAAAATCTTCCATTGCAGGATATAAAATCTCTTCCGCAACTTTGTTTAAACGGTGGATTTCATCGATAAACAATATTTCACCGCCTTTGAGAGACATTAAAATACCTATAATATCACGCGGACGCTCAAGTGCAGGAGCAGATGTGATTTTTATATTCACACCCATCTCATTTGCAATGACTCCGGCAAGCGTTGTTTTACCAAGCCCCGGAGGACCATAAAACAACAAGTGGTCAAGCGGAAGTTCACGTTTTTTTGCTGCCTCTATTGAGATTTTTAATGTATCTTTTAAGGCACTCTGACCGATATAAGTATCAAAAGTTTTCGGGCGGATATTATTTTCAAAACTCTTGTCAAACTCAATGACTTCGGGTTTTGTATCATCACTTTTATCCCCGCAAAGCTCCTTTATAGTATTTAATTCATCATCATCATCTGATAGTATTGCCATTTTTATATGCTCCATTAGGTGTTTTGTATTTTAATTTTTAAATTTCTTCCTCTATTATTCTATTGGTCTGCTCCTCATTTAGGCAATCGATACTAAGTTAGTATTCTCCTTGTTAAACTTATCCAAAAATTCATTTGGTGTCAAGTTATTTAACAAGCTGTGCGGTCTGAATCCCTTGTAAGCTTACCTAAAAATTAAAACTTTGGTATCCTTAAATATTAAAAGGTGTTTTTAAAAGCAGGAGATAAGGTTTTGACGATTTGATATATTTTTGTTACCATTTAGATAGCAAAAAATTTCATTCAGAGGTTTTGTATAATTGTAAAACACATAGCCAAGGACATCAAAAATGATACAAATTAATCCGGTCTCAAATTCAAATAATAAAAATGTTTATTTCGGTTCTGCAAGTATATCAAAATCAACATCCCAACAGGTATCTGTAGCTGCTGTAAATCCAGGAGTTAGGAGAAAAGTAAATAATACATACTGGATGAATGCTTGTGTAGGGTGGGCACAAAAAAGAAGAAGTGAAACTCTTGGTGTAATGAATCATATCATTAATCAACATCCTAATGACTGGGTTAATAAAATAAAAGAAATTGAAAGCCCATTTATAAGGGAAGATATTGCAATAGTAGCAAATGGTTTAACTCCTGAAAATGCAAAAATATTACTTGGAGCATTAAAAACCGACCCCGCTGAAACTGTTAGGCGTGCTACTAACAGAGTTATACATAAAAATGTTGTGGCACAATGGCAAAGGTTCTTTGATTGTATTTGTCTTATGCTTCGTCGTGCATTCCTCCCATAAGTTAGTACTATTTGTAAATAATTGTTGATATCGTATATATCAGGGGTTGAATAAGGGTTATTTAATAAGTATACTTATTACACTTATTATTTTTACTACAATTGTAAAATTACGTAAACATTTTTAAGAAAACTAGCAATTAATTTTATTTAGCTGCGTTACATAATTATGTAAAAGTGTAGAAGTTTTTAACTAAAATTTCAAGTGTACCCTTAACGGAGAAGGTTTAAAAAATAAGAATGAAAGCAATCCCGATTTCAAAAGCAGACAATAGTTGCAGGAAACCGAATTTATCGTTACCCCGAACAAAATTTAACCGTCAAATGCCAAATGACGGCGTTTCTTTCGGGTCTTTAAAAAGCGGAGTATCAGGTGCTTTTGACTGGATAGACAGTAAAGGTTTTTTCGTTGAATTTCTGATTATTGATGCTCTTAGTATGATTATTCCAAGAGTTTTAATAGGGCTTAATCGAGATAGAGAAAAAACAGGAAAAATTAATTATAAGGCAGGTATTGAAGAAACAGGAAGAGAAGTTATTTCAGGACCGAGCATGTTTTTAATTCCTATGGGTATTTTGGCTGCATATAGACATTTAAATCCTATTTCCCAAACTAAAATAAATAATTTAAGTGCATTAAATCATAATATGGGACAAGTTATTGACAGTGTTAACGATATAAGAGGATTTACAAATAAAGAACAATTACAAAAAGACCTTGCAGGCAAATTGTTTGATGATGCTTTTGGTAAGCTCAAATTAGAAAATAAGGCGGATTTAAAGACTAAATTTATTGATTTACTTATAGCATCAGTAGAACCTAAGCCAAAATCTAAAATAGGTCAATGGTTGAAAACAAAAATGGTTAAATTGTTGAATATTACTTATGCAGATGATTTTGAAAGTGCACAAAAAGCATTTACTGACCATGTTGCATTTATATATAACCGAAACAAAACAGAAACGCCTACTGATTTAAGTGGAATAAAATTAACCATACAATCTGATGATGTTGTTAAAGATATTCAAAAGACAAAAGATTATACGGCAGGTCAATTGTTTGCTGATTTCCATAACTACTCTAAGAGTATACTGAAAAAATTAACAAGGAAAGATTTTGCACAGCAAGTTATAGAAGTTAGCAGGCAAGGTGCTAAAAAATTACTTGAAACAGCAAAAATAAGAACTTCTCATTTTAAATTATTAACAGGACTTACAGGATTTTTGTTTGTAGGTGTATTCTTGACAAATCTTCCTAAACTTTACATGCAAGGCAAAATATCTCCTGCAATGGAAAGTGCTAAACGTGCACAAGGCGAAGCAGTAGCACAAGGAGGTACAAATGAAAATTCATAATGTATCTCTAAATACGGTTGCAAAACAAACTGATAAAAATAAACAAGTAGCTTTTTCGGGAATCTTCAACGGAACCCATAATTATATAAAAGATTTTTTCCAATTGGAAAGAGCAGGAAATATGTCCAGAAGTTTATTTATTTTTAATGCTTTTGTATTTCTTTTAGGCGGAAGATTATTGAATTGCCGCGACAAAAATGAGACCAGAGAAACATTGACCAGAGATGTTCCTTCAATTACACTTGCTGTTTTCGGAGTACCTGCAATCGGCAATGCTGTTGCAAAAAGTTTACAGGATGCAAAAGGATTTGCGATTACTGATGAAAAAGACCCCGGCTGGATAGCTAAAATATTCGGAAAAGATCATAGTTATGAAACTGCAGGTTATGACAAATTAAAAACCTGGTATGTATATGATGATAACTTGACGTTAGGGTTTGACGGTTTTTCTGAAAGATTAAGCAAACAAGGCGGAAACCTTAAGGAAATCTATTCTTCACTCAGTAAAGAAATAAAACACAGATTGGCTGAGTTTAGTGATGATAACACAGAATTTTTGAAGAAACTCAACGAATCTGATAATAAAAATTTAATAAATGAACTCAAAACCTTATTGAAAGACGGTAATAATAAAGCACTGGAAAAAGCTGCCTTCCTTAAAACATTCACTAAACTGTTCGGCTTTATTCTTACATTACTTTCAATAGGTTTATTCCTTCCTAAATTCAATATTTTCTTAACGGAAAAGATTAACAAGAATAAAAAAGTTTTAGAATCCGAACAAGAACAAAAACCTGCCGAAGTAAAACCTATTGAAACTATTAACAAGTGGGAAGCATACAAATCAAACCAAAAGACTATGTGAAAGTAAAAAGCAAAAGCAAAATGTGAAAAAAGTTTATAGGTTTATAGGGTGATAGGGTTATAGGTTATTTTCAAAACCCATAAACCCATAATCCGATAACCCGATAAACTAAATAATTTTCCATTTTCCATTTATTAAATCACCTTATAAACTAATATAAAACCACGTAAGCCCGAGCGATTTATCGCTCGGGCTTACGGTGTCAAAAATTCAACCTTTAGTTATACTTCTGTTACCAGAGAATACATTTTGTTCAATTGGACTTCAATATCTACATTTGAGACATTTTGAGAAGATTTTTGAGATTGCGATGATGAATCCGAACGCGAAACAAAAACAACTGCAGCTTGAGATATTAACATATCGACACTTGCCTGATTTTGTTGCGAAAGTGCACCCGATGCCTGCAGGGCAGATATTTTGTTACTGAATGCTTCGTAATCCGCTGTCAAATTTCCTGTTGCAGACAGCCCGACTTGACTCATCAACGACGCCCAAGGAACATTGATTGAATTTCCGGCATTTACAGCTTGGCTGCCGGTTGCGGAAGACGGTGCTTGCTGCGAAGTAACATTTTTTTTCGCTACCGAATACATTACTTCATACAGAGCACGTAAGTCGATTAATGAATCACCCGTAGGGTCAATACCATACTTCTTTAATAGAATTCTTATTTGTTCATTAGAAACAACCGTTCCAAAATAGTGGTACTGAATTGCGGGAGAATAGTAATAATTGCCGATTGCATTAACTGACATAACATCATCCCTATGTATATACAAAATATATATCGACAGTATTTATAAAAACTTTAACTTTCTTCGATACTTTTTACAAAACTTAATAAAAAATGTCCTTTAATGCCTGATTTATTTATCTTAGAATGTAATACCATATGATAAATACCATATGTATTGAAATTATGTTATACTGTTGTTATAAAAGTAATTATGTTAAGTGAAGAGAGTATAAATAAAAAGGATAAAGTATGTCATTACCAAATGTAGCTTATTTTTCAATGGAAATAGCATTAGATCAGTCGCTCAGTACATATTCCGGAGGACTGGGTTTTTTAGCAGGTTCACATATGCAATCTGCAGGATATTTACAGATGCCTATTGTGGGTATTACCATGCTATGGTCTTACGGTTATTATGATCAGCGTGTAGACCACAATGGTCAGGTCGAAGTAGCTTATATAAGAAAATATTACGATTTTCTTACTGATTTAGATATTTATACGGAAGTAGAAACTTTTGGTGAAAAAGTAAAAGTTAAAGCGTATAGAGTTGATCCTCAACTATTTGGGGCATGTCCTGTGTATCTTTTGACAACTGATATTGAAGGTAACAGTGAATGGGCAAGAAGTATTTCTTATAAGCTTTATGACGGTAACGAAAAAATAAGAATTGCACAGGAAACTATTTTAGGTATTGCCGGAGTAAAAATTCTTCAACAAATAGGTTACAACTTTGATGTAATCCACATGAACGAAGGACATGCGCTTCCGGCAGCATTTGAACTTTTAAGACAGTATAATGGTGATTTAGAGCAGGTTAAAAAGAAAACCGTTTTTACAACTCATACGCCTGTTGCGGCGGGAAATGAAGTTCACTGGATAGATACGTTGATACAGGGGGGATTTTTTGCCGGATGCCCCAGGGAAAGGGCTGTTGCACTTGGAGGTGAAAATTTCTCATTAACCGTAGCTGCATTAAGAATGAGTAGGATTGCTAATGCTGTTTCACAACTTCATGGACTTGTTGCAAACAAAATGTGGGAGTGGGTTGAAGGAAGATGCCCTATTCGTGCGATAACCAATGCCGTTAACGTGCATTATTGGCAAGATCATAGAATTGCCGAGGCTAAAACTGCTCAAGGGTTGTTAAAAGCTAAGCGTGATATGAAAGTTGAGTTATTTAAGTATATCGCTGATACTGCAGGTAAAAGATTTGACCCCGATGTTTTGACAATAACCTGGGCGAGAAGATTTGCAGATTATAAACGTGCTTGGCTTATTTTGATGGATAAAGAAAGATTAAATAAACTATTGGAATCAAATAAAATCCAAATAATCTTTGCAGGAAAGTTTCATCCTGATGATGTTATGGGACGTGAAATGTTTAACAAAATTTTACACCGTTCTCATACATTAAAAAATGTTGTTGTACTTCCGGGATATGAGCTTGAATTAAGTGCTAAACTTAAACGAGGTTCTGATATTTGGTTGAATACACCGCTTAGGCCATTTGAAGCATCAGGAACTTCAGGCATGTCAGCTAATATGAACGGTACACTACATTTGTCAATTTATGACGGATGGACTGTTGAAGGTACATTTGACAAAATTAACGGTTATACAATTGAATACGAAGGGCTTGATGATGAAATGCCTTGGGAAGAAAGACACTGGAAAGACCATGAATGTGTCATGAGTAAGATAGAAAATGAAATTATCCCGACTTATTATGATAATAAAGAAGAATGGGCAAGGCTAATGCGTCAATCTATCAGGACAGCGGAAGCTTATTTCAACTCTGACAGAATGGTTATAGAATATTATAACAGATTATATAATCCGATTGCTCACAGCGAAGTCTCTGCTGAAGGCGAAAAACAAGAAATGAAAATGGCAGAAACGCCAAGCTTTGATGCCTGGACATTCTCTAATATTAAGTAAAATGCAAAAAGCAAAAAGTAAAGCGTGAAGCTAAGTTTTCCATTTTTAATTTATTTCTTTGCCTTTTTGTGTCTTTGCCTCTTTATTGCATTTTGCTTTTTACTTTTTACTTAATTACAAATGCCTTACTTCCGGTCTAATAAGAATTTGTGCTAATTTATCCGAACCCGTAAAATCTCTTTTAGCCAAAATTTTAGCTGCTTTTTGTTTATCGTAATCTATAAATTTATGTGAAATTTCAAATGTGCCGTGGAAAAAGTTAACTATAACATAACATGCCTGAGGGTTTGGAGTAAACGGGCGTCCGACACTACCGACGTTTATGACTGTTTGCTTGGTTCGTGCTTGATAACCGCAAGGAATATGGGTATGTCCGCAAAAAATCACTTCAGCATCGGTTTGGGCAATCATTTCTTCAACTTTTTCTATAGGTAAATCAGGAGAAATATTCTCACTGTTGCTTCTTGGCGAACCGTGAACAAGTAATATTTTAACTCCTTCAATTCCTAATTCCAGTTGTTTAGGCAAATTTTTCAGGAATATTTTTAAATCTTCGGGAATAATTTGAACATCGTTTTCAAGTGCATTGCCCATTATGGGGAATTTTGATTTAACTTCCTCGCCAAATTCAGCATAACTGCCTATCATTTCATCTGTGTTACCTTGAATTAGCTCTAATTTGTCTTCATCATAAAGCTTTTTGATTGCTTGAATTGCCCTGACAGGCTCAGAACCTGCCATTGCTAAATCACCGAGACATAAAATCTTTTCACACTTTTCTTTTTCAATATCTACCAAAACAACTTCAAGCGCTTGCATATTACCGTGTATATCAGAAATTACCGCAACTTTCATGTTATCTGTCTTCCTTCTTTTTTTCAAATTTGATTTCATAACCGATTGCTTCAACTAGTTCTTTCAATTCATCATATTTTAAACTTTTTCTGTTAAGTTTATGCGAAAGATTGTTTGCCGTAATCTTTTTATCTGCTTTCTTTGAAACAATATCGGCAAGTTCAACTAATGTTAAATTCTCTTTTACTAACAATATTTTTAAATCTTCTCTAACTGACATAATATCCCCTATTAGCTATCTTATAATTTTAAGCGAAAGTTGACAAAATTTAAAATACATGTTACACTAAAGTACCAATTAGTCATTTTTAGTACTTTAACGTACCTAACGATTTAACAAAAGGAATTAGTTATGAGCAAAAAATTAAATAATAAAACAATTAAAAAAATGCTTTTGTTGGGAGTAGATTTGAGTATAATGGAAAGTTTGTCCAGAATTTTAACGGATACAATTCAAGATTATAAAGAATCACAATATTTTGATTCTGAAAATTTGTCAGTTGTGCTAAAAAATAAAATTATCTCAACAAAAAATCGATATCATTCAATCGTAAAATACTTAAATATTTAAACTATTTCGTTCAAATTTTTATGCTAAAATTACGATATGATAAACAGAAGAAAATCGAAACAAATTTCAATCGGGGATGCACATGTTTTTATTTTACATTGATGATTCAGGACAAATTGATTACAATCCTAATGCCAGTGAGTATTTTGTATATAATGCACTTGGGTTTAATTCTCATGATTGGAATAAAATTAATCAACAAGTTGTTGAGTTAAAACAAAATATTTTTAAAACCCCTAATGCAGAATTGTTAGAATTGAAGTCAAACTGGATTAGAATACCTAAAGAAAGGGAAAAAAGATGGTATTTGAAAAAATTATCGGAGACTGAGCTAAAACAGTTGACAGATAGGCTTTTAGATATAATTATTCAAAATAATATAATATTAATTGCTGTAGTTATAAATAAAAACAATATGCTTAAAAAATACGGACAAAATGCATATCCCCCTAATATTTATGCTATGGAATTATTACTGGAAAGAATATCTTTGTTTATGCATAGAAAATACAAAGATAAACAGGCAATAATTATAGCAGACAGGTGTTCAAATAATATTGAGGATCTTTTAAATAAGAATCATGTAGAACATAGGGGTAAGCTTGGCGGTTACACTTGGAAAAATCTTTCTATAGTTATTGAAAACCTTTTGTTTGTTGACTCAAAGTACAGTAATTTTATACAATTAACCGACATTTGTGCTTATAATGTTTTTAGGGCATTTAAGGATAGAAACCCTAATTATGAATTTTTTCAAAGAATTTTGTCTAAATATGACAGAGATGAAAAAGAATGTTTATTGAATTACGGAATAGTTTGTAAACCTCTTGATGCAAATAAAGATATTGCTTCAGGAATGATTAATTTCTTGAAAAAGCCTATAAAATGATGAAAGTGCGAACCAAAAACAAAGGATTCGCACCGTCAATTATATTATTCATTATTTTCTATAAAAAGTCAATATATTAAAGGATAATTTTATGATAAACAGAAGAAAATCGAAACAAATTTCAATCGGGGATGTTAAGGTAGGCGGAGATGCCCCTATATCCGTGCAATCAATGTGCAACACGGACACCCATGATGTTGAAAAAACCTTGACACAGATAAATGAATTGGTTGATGCAGGTTGTGAATTGGTACGTCTTGCAGTGCTCGATAAGGATGCTGCAGCTTGTATAAAACAGTTGGTTAAAGGAGTAAAAGTACCTTTAATTGCAGATATTCATTTTGATTACCGTCTTGCAATCGAATGCATTAATAACGGCATAAACGCTCTGCGGCTTAATCCCGGCAATATCGGTAATCTCGAAAATATTAAAAAAGTCATTACGTTGGCAAAACAGCAAAAAATACCCATTAGAATAGGTATCAACGCAGGCTCATTGGAGAAAGAATTTGAAAATAAAAATATACCTTTACCCCAAAAAATGATCAAAAGTGCATTGAAACATATTAACATACTGGAAGATTTGGATTTTGATTTAATAAAAGTTTCTCTAAAATCCTCTGATGTTCTGACTACAATCGAAGCCTATAAACTCATTGCGGAAAAAATTGATTATCCGCTTCATCTGGGGGTAACAGAGGCAGGAACGCTTAAATCAGGACTTGTAAAATCTTCTGTCGGCTTGGGAAGCCTTTTATCACAAGGCATTGGCGATACAATCAGAGTTTCTTTAACCGAAAATCCTGTTGAAGAAGTTTTTGCAGGATTTGAAATCCTTAAGTCTCTTAATTTAAGGCAAAAAGGTGTTAATTTTATTTCCTGTCCGACTTGCGGCAGATGTCAGATTGATTTGATAAGTCTTGCAAAAAAAGTTGAAGAAAAATTTAAGCATTTAGATAAAACGATAACAATTGCCGTTATGGGCTGCCCCGTCAACGGTCCGGGAGAAGCTAAACATGCCGATTTTGGAGTGGCAGGAGCAATAAAAGAAGGTTATATTTTTAAAAAAGGGGAGATTATTGCACGGGTTAAAGAGGATGAAATTATTGCAAAGCTTGATGAGATAATAAAAAAATCATTTATTTAACCTATACAATTGTTAAGAATATATTATATACTTGAAAAGTAATAAAAAATAAGATACCATTGTTCTTGAGGTGTATATGAAGAAAATATTGTCTTTAATTTGTTTATATTTTGCGGTTTCACTGCCTTCTGCGGCAGTTCTTTCGACAGATGACGTTATGTCTGCCGAATACATTATGAATCATGGACATTCCGAAGAAATGGCGAAATTAATGGATTTGCAAAATGCCCAGATTAATGGTGTTCCTTTTAAGTATAAAAACAAGGATCCTGAATGGTATTCATCAAATAAACCTGTTAACTTTATCCGAAAAGTGTTTATTTATTTTGACGGCGGGCTTGATGACGGGAAATTTATGCAACATGACACCAGGTTTACACAAAGTTGGGAAGATATTTAAATGTTATAAGCCATTAATTGGCATATTTCTATGATTTTTGAAGGGCAAATTCCTAATATTACCGTAATTGCGGCACAGCAGTAAAGAATAACTATTGCTGAGCTTACTTTGTGAGGAATTACTTCACTGGTTACGTTGTCAGATTTTTCGAACATAAACTTCACCACTCTCAGATAATAATATACAGAAACCACTATTGTTAACATCATAATCATTAAAAACGGTAAAAATATCAAGCCGGAGCGTGATATTGCCGAAAATAAATATATTTTTGAAATAAATCCCGCCGTAATCGGAAAACCTGCAAGCCCAAAAATGCAGGTCGCAAAACATAACGTGAAAACAGGATTTGTATAAGCAAAATTCTTAAATTCATATAATTTGTTTGAAAATTCGGAACTTTCAAGGATTATTACAGCTGCAAAAACTCCTATATTCATAAAAATATAAGCTACGAGATAAAATAATACTGTTGAAAGGTTAAAAACAGAAACCAGTGCTGCCGCAAACAGTACGTAAGATGCGTTTGCACTTGAACTGCAAGCCAGAAGCCGCTTGATATTTTTCTGCCTGATTGCGAGACAATTTGCCCAAATTGCTGTTGCCACAGATATAACAACAAGTATAAAGGTTAATTCAAAGCTGTAACTCAAGGGAAAAACCAATAATCTCGCCAGAATTCCAAACATTGCCACCTTAGGGACAATAGATAAAAAAGTTACAACCGAAGTGTTTGCTCCTTCATAAACATCTAAAATCCAATTAGCAAAAGGAATTACTCCAAGCTTGAATGCCAATCCGCAAGTGATAAATATTGCCGCCATTGAATATAGAAGAGTCGGATTATTGTTTAAAAAGTAATCGTAAATTGAAGAGAAATTAACACTGCCGGTAATTCCGTACATATAGGAAACTCCAAATAAGAAAACAGCACTTGCAACTGCACTTATAACCAGATATTTTAAAGTTGCTTCTTTTGAACAGTGCCCTTTTTCAAATGCTATAAGAAAAAACATTCCAAAACCCAAAGTTTCCATTGCAATAAACATTGTCAGAAAATCGTTCGCGGACACAAGGATTAAACTGCCTAAAATAACTGTTAATAACAGTGCATTAAACCTGAAAGCATTATCCCGTCTTGACATAATGACCTTCTTAGTTAAAAATACGATTAAAAATGATGACAAAAGAATTAAAAACTTAAAAAATATTGTGTAGTTATCTGATATAATTGAGTTTTTAAATCCATAATAAATCGGGTCTATTGAGACTTTTGAACATAAACTTATTGCCAAAAATATTCCCAAAACCGTTAACCATTTTGAAAGTTTATAGAATTTTGTGTCTGAAAACATCGACAAAATTATTTGTATGAATATAAATACAATCAGCAATATTTCAGGAAGCATTATTTTAGTTATATTATTTAAAAATTCCATTTATACCCTTTCCCTTTATATCTTGAAGATTTCCAATATGTTTGCCAAAATCGGTTGTATTATATCAAGTATTGACATCGGAAATACCCCGAAAAATGCTACTGCAAGAATCAGTGCAAATAATACGACAAATTCATGGTTAGTAATATCGTTAATTTTGCTCCATTTTTCAAAAATATTCGCAAAAAATGTTTTATGTAAAAGTCTTAAAATATATGCTGCACTTAGGACAAGCACTGAAATGGCAATTACCGAATAAATTTTTATCGGTGCACTTAATTCATCTACAGGTGAATTAAACGCACCCAAAAATACCAAAAACTCCCCGACAAATCCTATCAAAAGCGGTAAACCGACAGAGGCAAGCGATAAAATTATGCCAAAACCCATTAATCGTGGCATTACATCACCCAAACCGCCTAAATCGGCAATCTCTCTTGTTTTGGTTCTTATGTAAATTATTCCTACAAGCATAAATAATCCGGCTGAAATTATACCGTGGGCAACCATTTGAAATACTGCACCCGAAAATCCGATTAAATTAAGCGTACAAAGCCCTAAGAGGACAATTCCCATATTCGAAATACTTGAATAAGCCACGATTTTCTTTAAATCCATTTGTGCGTAAGCCACAAATGCGGTATAAATAATGTTTATCAAAGCGAATATCAGCAATAAAGGTACAAGATACTGAAACCCTTCCGGCAAAAGCTGCATATTAAAACGGATTACCCCAAATGCCCCCATTTTTAACAAAATAGCGGCTAAAATCATACTTACGGGAGTCGGAGCATCTGTGTGAGCATCCGGCAGCCAGGTATGAAGCGGTACAATCGGCATTTTAACCGCAAAACCGATTAGCAGTAAAATTGAAATAAATACTTGCAAAAATATAGGGAACTCCGGTGAACTTACCGAAATTGCGGAAAAATCTGCTGTCATAGTACCGTAAGTCGAAAAATTGTAGAAATACAAAAGCAGCATTCCTAGCAACATTGACAAACTTCCAAGGAAAGTATACAGAACAAACTTCATTGCTGATGCTTTGCAATTTCCGCCGCCCCATTGACCGATTAAAAAGTACATAGGAACAAGTTCTAATTCCCAAAACATAAAGAACAGAAACATGTCTCTTGCACAAAATACGCCTAAAACCGCTGTCTGCAACAAGAAAATCATTGAATAATAAAACTTGTGTTTTTGCCTGATGTTGCTTTTGCTTGCAATCAGTGCCAATAGAAATATAAATGAGGTTAAAATCACCATTAACAGAGAAATCCCATCTAAACCGAACGCCATTTTAAATCCTAACGGCTGAATCCAGCTTGTTCCAAAAAATTTTATTTCTTCATAGTAGGAAATTCCTTGATTTAACGGATTAAAAAATACCAAAAACAAGAGGGAATATAAGAAATGCAAGCTTGCAAACCCTTTTGAAAAACGTCTTATTCGAACTTCGTTGTTCTTAAAAAACGGAGTAAACAATATAGCCGACATTATCAGCGGTGAAAATATTAAAATTAAAACTGATAAATGCTGCATTTTAACTCACCCCACTTAAAAAAGCATACTGCATAATCATTGTGTATGCAAACATTAACACTGCAAAGGAAATTGCCAAAAATATAACCGCATAGGCAAGGTAACTCTGAAAATTTCCCGTTTGCATTTTTGAAAATACCCACGATAAGGCTCTTGTGTTAAGCCCGGCAAGGATTACAAGCCCGTCAACCAAATATTTATCTATGAATGCACAAATATTCGAAATTGTGTAATATATTTTTTTAGAGAGAAAATCGTAAAAATTGTCAATATAAAACCTGTTGTAAGAAAGCTGATAAAGTATTTTAGGTTTTATAATCTTATTTTTTTTACAGTAAATAACAAAAGCAAGAAAAATACCCAAAACAGCTATACTTACTGAAATAAATACAGGATTAAGCAAATTTTCAGACTGTGCGATGTCATTTCCGAATTTTATAAAATGTTCAAATCCTTTTTGAAAAATCCCTAAAAACACAGTAAAAACAGCTAAAATTGAGATTGATAAATTTAGGAGAAAAGGCGATTTTAAAGGCACATTACTGCCTTTAAAATCGCCTTCAAATACTACAAAATAAGACCTGAACATATAAAATGCCGTCATAAGTGCAACAATTAAAAAGCCGACTGCAAAAATGTAATGATTATTTTTTAATAAACCGGATAAAATCATTTCTTTTGAGCAAAAACCGCTGAAAAGAAGCCCTGAAATTGATATACAGGCAATCAAATAGCAAGCTGCGGTGAGCGGAAGGTATTTTCTCAACCCGCCCATAAATCTTATGTCTTGCTGATGAGCTAAGCTGTGGATAACAATTCCTGAACACAAGAAAAGCATTGACTTAAAGTAAGCATGGGTTACGAGATGGAAAAGCCCTCCCGTATATGCTCCTGCACCTAATGCCAAAAACATTAACCCAAGCTGTGAATTTGTGGAATAAGCCAGAATTCTTTTTAAATCATTTTGTGTAATTGCAAAATAAGCACAGATTAAAGCCGTGATAAGCCCGATTATTGCAATAAAGTTCATTACGCCGTCACTGAGGCTGTAAAGCGGATAAAGTCTTGCGATTAAATATACACCTGCCGCAACCATTGTTGCAGAGTGGATTAAGGCACTAACAGGTGTAGGACCTTCCATCGCATCTGCAAGCCAAGTGTGGAGCGGAAATTGAGCAGATTTTGCGAAAGAACCGAATAAAAGCAGAACACAAATAATTACAAAAACGGCATCATTTGTATATGAATACAGGTAATCTCCGATATTTCCAATATTTGAAAACGGTACAGTTGCAAGCGAAGCCTCATCCGAATACCGATATATAAAGTAAGAAATGGCAATAGTACCGGCTAAAAGTCCAAAATCACCGATTCTGTTCATTAAGAAAGCTTTTTTTGCCGCATCTGCCGCAGACGGTTTTTTATACCAAAAACCTATTAGAAGATAACTTGAGACACCCACAAGTTCCCAAAATACATAATTTTGAAATAAATTTGGGCTTAAAACAAGTCCTATCATTGAAAAATTAAATAAATTTAAGTAAGCAAAAAATCTCGGGAAACTTCTGTCTTTGTACATATAATTTGTTGAATAAAGTTGAACCAAAAAACTTATTGTTGTTACAACCAAAAGCATTATTACGGACAAATTATCAACAAAAACGCCAAAATTAAGCGTATAATTTTCAATTCTCAAAAACGCATAAGAATTTTCATAGACATAATCAGGTGTTTTTAGCATATAAAGAAAAGTTACGACGGCAAAAATAACTCCGTATAAGGTCGAAGCCAGAGTTAAAAGACTTATAACTCTTCTTGACTGAATAACATTAAGCAATCTTCCCAAAATTATCAGTAAGAAGACCCATAAAGGGAAAAGGATTACGGTATAGATATTATTTATAAAAGTTCCTTCCACGCCTCACTCCTTACCGCAATTGTAATCTTCAGTATTAACACTTTGTTTTGTCCTGAACATTAAATAAAATATCGCCAAAGCAATTGCTATTTCAACAGCTCCCACTGCTAAATAAAACAATGAAAAAACAAATCCGCTTAATTTAATATTATCAAAAAAACCGGCAAATGCTATGAAGTTTATATTAACGGCAGTTAACATGAACTCCACTGAAATCAGGACTTTTAGCATGTTTTTGGCAACTATTGCCCCAAAAAATCCTATTGAAAACAAGATTAATGCCAAAATTAAATAATGATACAATCCTATGTCAAAAAGCAATTCAATCATCGGTTTTCTCCTTTATTAAACCCAGGGTTGAAATACCGACAACCACAATTAACAATAAGACTGAAAATAGCTCAAATGCCAACGCATAATCAACAAAAAATCCATCTGAAATTGCTTTAAACATTTGATATTTGTTTATAAACACGGCTTGTTTTTGCATAACCCAATCTATATTTGAATTCAGACTTAGAGAGATTATAATAAGATAAATCAAGGACAGGAATAAAACACCAAGCCCGAAAAATGAAAAGAAAAATCTCGGCTGCACTGTGATGTAGGTCTTTTTATCTAATTTATCCGAAGTAAACATAATAGCCAGTACAAACAGTATCGGAACTGCAATTCCGTAAATTGCAATTTGTATAACTGCGTTATAGTCTGCACCCAGAGTAAAATAAATCCCGGCAACGGCAAAAAATACACAAACTGCAGATAAAAGAGAGTATAAAATCCTGAATGAAAAAATACTCAACAGGGCAAAAAACAGCGTTGCTCCCGCAAATCCGTAGAATATTAACGTTTTTAGTATATCTATCTCCACTCTTTAGCCTCTTAAATTAATGTGTTAATTCTTATTTTTCTCCTCCCCCCTCAAGGGGGGAGGGAATGTGAACACCTATTTATCTATTATGTTATCAAAATAATTCCTTTTTAAAGTATTTATTTCTAATTTTAAAGTTGACTTTTTTTCATCCGCCAATTCATAATTTTGTGTCATTTTTATTGCCCCGAAAGGGCAGTATTGAACACAATTTCCGCAAAAAATACATTTATTCAAATCAATTGAATAATTTTTCGGGTAAAATTTCCCGTTTTCATCCTTTTCTTTTTCGATTTCAATTGTACCGAAAGAAGGGCAAACCCTCTGACAAGTTCCGCAAGCGGTGCATTTTTCAACATCAAAGGCATGTTCGCCTCTGAATTTATCATTTAATTCTATTTTTTTCTCCGGATATTCAAGCGTAACAGGTTTTTTAAAAATATGTTTGAATACAGTCAGATGCCCGATTATCAATGAAATTAAGTATTTAAGATTTTTCATCATAACACCGCCTTAATCAAACAAACAATCAGTAAATTAAGTAAAGATAACGGAAGCAAGACTTTCCAGGCAAAAGCTGTTAATTGATGCGATTTTAACCTCGGCAAAGTTGCTCTGACCCATATCATACAAAAGATAAGGAAAAATGTTTTTACAAAAACCCAAAAAGCCTGTTCAAAATAAACCGACAAATTGGCGAGAAATTCATTAGGGATTAATTTTTCACCCACATAAAAACCTAAAGGCGATAAAAACCCGCCCAGAAATAAAGTCGCAATAAAGGCACACATAATGAACATCATAGCGTATTCTGCGAGGAAAAAGAACGCAAATTTCATTCCCGAATACTCTGTATTATAACCGCTTACAAGTTCACTTTCGGCTTCCGGCAAGTCAAAAGGGCAGCGGTTAAGCTCAGCAATACCGCAGGCAAAAAATACCACAAAACCTAAAAAAGCAGGGAAGACAAAGTATCCGCAAAACGGATAAATTGAAGATTGAGCAAGAACAATTTGTTTAAGATTCATTGAAGAAGCAAGAACAACAATACTTAACAGTACAAATATCAGTGGAAGTTCGTAGCTTATTGCTTGTGCAACCGAGCGGACAGAGCCGATAAGCGAATATTTGTTATTACTTGCATAACCCGCTAACAAAATTCCCAAAATCGGGATAGCAGCAATAACAACAAACAATAAAGAATTTATTGAAAAAGATATTATATCAAATTCGTTGCAAAAAGGAATTATTCCCCATACAACCAAAACGGGGATGAATGCAAGTAACGGAGCAAGTGTGAACAAAAATTTATCTGTTCCTTCCGGGGTGATATTTTCTTTACACAGAAGCTTTATTGCATCGGCGATTGTTTGAAACAGTCCCCAAGGACCAACCCTGTTTGGCCCTTTTCTTTGAGTAAAAAATGCCAAAATTTTTCTTTCGGCAAGCACTAAAAATATAACAACAACAATTAATGCTGCAGCAACAAAACAAAACGGAATTATCGGGAATGTAACCATAGCGATGTAATCCGGCAGGTTCCACTTATGCAGTAATTCTAAATACAAGAAATATAAATAGTCCATTATCTGTCCACCTCCGGAGCAATTACGTCCAGTGAGCCGAAAATTGCCATCATATCGGGATAAAAAGTTCCTTCAAGCAGTTTTGGCAAAAGCTGTACGGCATAATAAGAACCCGTACGCCATTTTACACGATACGGTTTGCCGCTTCCGTCGGATTTAACATAACAACTGCAAATTCCTCTCGGAGCCTCAACATTTGATATAAATTCGCCTTCCGGAACTTTTAATGTAGGCTGTTTTACGGGAGAAATAACATCTCCTTCATTTCCCATAAGCCAATTAACACATTGAGAAATTATTTTCAAACATTCTCTCATTTCTTCAATTCTTACCATGTAACGGTCAAAACTGTCTCCGCTGTGAGCAATTTTAGTTTCAAAGTCAAGTTCGTCATAAATGAGATTATTAGCATCTTTCCGCGAATCCAAATCAATCCCGGATGCCCGTAAATTCGGTCCTGTAATTGAATACTGTAGTGCTTTGTGCTTTGAGAGTATCCCAATATCTTTTGTCCTTGTGGCAAAAATAGGGTTATTTGTAATTATATCTTCGTAATCTTGAATCTTTCGAGGCATAATTTCAACAAAATCAGCAACTTTTTTAAGCCAATCAGCCCAAACGTCGTGTCTCACACCGCCAAATGTATAGTAATTGTACATTAATCGCTGTCCGGTAAGCTCTTCAAAGAGTGAAAGAAGAACCTCCCTGTCTCTTAATGTATAAAAAAGCGGCGAAGTTGCCCCCATATCAAGCAAATAAGACCCCAACCAAAGCAGGTGGGAAGAAAGTCTGTTCATTTCCAGTGTTAAAACCCTGATATACCGAGAACGTTTTGAAACTTCAATTTGAGCCAAATTTTCAACCGCATTGCAAAAAGCATAAGAGTTAAAAAATCCGCCCAAATAATCAACTCTGTCAACGGTTGGTAAATACTGAAGATACGTTCGGCTCTCTGCCATTTTTTCCATACCTCTGTGAAGATATCCGATAACAGGCTCACAAGACTTAATGATTTCGCCGTCTAACTCCAACACAAACCTTAACACCCCATGTGTTGACGGGTGCTGCGGACCGATATTGATTTTTAATTTATTGTTTGTTTGCATAATTTTTTGTATTTAGTAAATAGTAAATAGTGAATGGGAAAAATCCATTTACTGTTTATTGTTTACCGTTCACTCCATGACAGCCTTTCATCTTCTTGTTTGTAATCTTTGCGTAAAGGATGTCCTAACCATCCCCTTGGCATTAAAAGCCTTTTTAGGTCAGGGTTTTTATCAAAAGTTATCCCGAATAAGTCATAAATCTCACATTCATCAAAGTAAGCACTTTTAAAAATGTCCACGACAGATGGAACATGCGGCGAATTTCTGTCCACAAGGACAGAAATTCGCCGCATCTGACCTGTATTTGTTGAATGCAAATCATAAATCACTTCGAATTTATCATCCAAATCAATAGCAATAATTGTATTTAGTCTATCGAAATCATATTCCGGATTGTTTTTTAAGAATTTTAACAATTCACAAAGTTCATTGCTTCCAATGTAAATTTTATCAAAAGAATTTTCCTTTTTTGTAATTTCAAAATTCATAAGCTAATTCTCCTGATAATCCCCACTCTTGAACAATTATACATCCGTCGTCTTCAACCAAAATCTCGTTGTCTTCATCGATTTTTAAGTCAGATACATGCTTTTCAATATATTTTTGTCGGTCAAGAATGGTTTCTTTCCTGATTTTCTTTTGCAGTTTAATGATTGCATCCAAGAGAGCCTCCGGTTTCGGCGGGCACATAGGCAGGTAGATATCTACGGGAATGATTTTATCAATACCGTTTACCACCGAATAGCTATCCGTAAACATTCCTCCGCCGCATGTGCATACTCCCATTGCAATAACATACTTTGGTTCAGGCATTTGTTGATATAATTTGAGCATAGCGGGAGCCATTTTATGAGTAATTGTTCCGGCACAAATCAACAAATCAGCTTGTCTCGGTGTAGCACGAAAAACTTCCGAACCGAACCTTGCGATATCAAAATTAGCGGCTGAAGTTTGTATCATTTCAATTCCGCAGCATGAGGTAGCAAAAGTCAGGGGCCAAATGGAGTTTGACCTAGCCCAATTGTAAACAAAATCTACGCTTGAAATTATTACATTCATTGCCACCTCAAAACATCTTTTTTTATTGCAAATACCAGTGCAAAAACCAACAATGCAATAAAAATAAGCACTTCTACCAAGGCGAATGCTTGTAATTGTTCAAAATTAACCGCAAAAGGGAATAAAAATATTGTTTCAACATCAAATATCAAAAACATAATTGCAAAATTAAAGAACTTTATGTCAAACTGAACTCTTGCATCAGAAAAGAGCTTCATGCCGCATTCGTAAGTTTTTATTTTTTGTTCATTTTCAGCTTTAGGAGAACAAATGAAACTTGCAATAAGTGCGGCAAAGGCAAATGCCGTAGACAACACAATAAATACAATTAAAAAAACTAACTCTCTCAAATCTGCCTCGTTTTAGGTTGAATGGTTAAACGGTTGAATAGTGGAATAGTTTAATTTTAAAATTCACTTATTCACTTATTCACCTATTCACTTATTCACTTTTTCTATTGTACACAAAATTTTGTTGATATAATAGTAATTGTTGTGATTTATTAAGAAAAAATTTATGACAAAAAATATAGTTTACATTTTAATCGCTTTTATGATTTGTGCAAATGCTGTCTTTGCACAAACTCAGAATGCCTATGTGCAATATAACGGTTATGAGTATGAATTTAAAAAAGGTGATGAATTAAAATTTCTAAACAATGCAGATAAAAACATGCAGCTTTACAAAACTGCACAAATCCCTTCAGAAAAAACTTTTTATTTACAGGAAGCCATGAGATATTATTTTCTTTTATCTTTGATTAATTCAGGCTCTATTGAGGCACAAATCGGGCTTGGCAGAGTTTATGACGAAATGAAAGAAGACAGGTTTGCCAAAAAACATTTTTTTAATGCCGTTAACTTGAATAGCAAAAACCCTGCCGCAAATCTTTATTTTGCCGATTTTTATTATAAAAGAGATGATTTGATATCGGCAATGTATTATTATAAAACCGCATATCAAAACGGTTATTGGAACAATTATTCTCTTAATTACAGACTGGGTGAAATATACGAAAAACTTGCAGATATTGAAACGGCAAAAGCTTTTTATTTTAATGCATCTCGCCTAAAACAGGATAATCAGGAGTTGCTAGACAAAATACGTATGCTGGACGGATTGAATTATTCTCAATCGCAATATTATATTTTTAAAAAATAATCCATAAATTGTAAAGTTTAATGTAGAAATTATTTCCTATTGGCAAAAAAAAATATTCAGGGTATTTTAAATAAATGTGTAGAAACAAAGAAGGAAAATAATTATGCAAGTTTCACCGGTAACAATGAATTATCAAAATAAAGCACATCAAGCAAAACGTCAAGAGAGTTTTGGGGCTGTTAAGGTTGTAAACTCTATTCCTGAAGTTCTGGCTGAATTTGTACAAGACATGTTACAAGCAGGTGTTAAACTTAATCATGTGGGAAATTTTGGGGATGAGTTTTGCGGAGTATACCTAACCGATGAAGAACTTGAAGTAATAACAGAAAGATTAAACCAAGCTGCAACTCCTCAGCCAAAAACTTTGTCATATTATCTTGGGGAATATTTGAAAAATGTAAAAATGATTGTTATAGATCATGCCGAAGCAATATTTTCTATACTACCTGAAAGACCTATTATTCCAAGTACAATTAGCGATATAGGAATTTTTTAAATCCGGTGTCTTAGAGGCTGTTTGGTTAAAAACATTTCTTGAGCAAAAGCCTTATCATAGCTAATCTTACAATGTTTTCGGCGGTTGCGGTTAAAATCTCAAAGTCCTTTGACGCCCTTCTACAGTTATTTATCCA
>JAQVKX010000120.1 GCA_028694425.1 Candidatus Gastranaerophilales bacterium | reverse complement strand
AAGGAACCCAAAGGGTTCTGACGAAGCAATCCAAAAGTAGGTCGGGCATTCTTGCCCGACAGCTCACTCATCTTTTAACCTTGAAAGACCCCCCACCCCGATTTTCTAACGTTCGCGGGCTCACGTTGAAAATCGCCCTCACCCCTCACTTCTCACTTTTAAAAACACCCCTCACCTACTTTTCTAATATTCGCAGACCTCTGCTCATATTGAAAAGCATCCTCTCCCGCAGGGGGAGAGGTGTTTATGCGTTCACTCTTGCAGAAACGCTTATTGCACTTGCGATTGTAGGCGTGGTTGCCATGATTGTAGTTCCGCCGCTTGTAAAAAACGTTAACGAAATGTCCTGGGCAAAAGCTAAAGACAATTTTGAAGTTAAAATCGACCAAGCAACACGCCAAATGAACGTTAACGGCGACCTGCCAAGCTATACGGGTACAGCAATTCCAATCGAAACTTTTGCAGATAACTTTCAAAAATACATAAAAGTAGCTAAAAGATGTGCACAAGCAGACTTAGATGATTGTTTTGTCTCAACATTTAAAAGCTCGGGCGGGACTGAGGTTACGACAAGCGATTTAAATGACGGAGCTGATTTAGGGCATTCAGGCTGGACACAATCTACGGTAGGGCTTGGCTTCGCAGACGGCACGAACGCCATAATCGCATACGACCCGAGTTGTGCGTACCTTGACTGGACGAATAACGAGGGCTCGATTTACGGCGACGGCGGAAGCACGGGCAAAAGCTTTATCCCGGGCAACACAACGGCTTGTGTTGCGATAGTTTATGACATAAACGGCAACCAAAAACCGAATGAGGTAGGAAAAGACATAGGCGAACTCAATGCGGTGTTGGGGGATGACGATTGCATCCAGGTCGGAAGCATGTGTGTCTCCAAAGCTGATGTAACTCGCTATTACATAAACACAAGTTTAGACAACACTTGGGACAGTGATTGTACCAGTGAGATTAATTCATCATGTACCCAAAATTATTGGGCAGGAGCAAAGAAAGCATGTGATGATTTAGGTATGCACCTTCCGTCTGATGCTGAATTGACATCAATATACACTACAACAACGAAGAACTCAGGTATTAAAAGCCTGCTTAATATGTCCGGGTATTACTGGTCTTCGTCACAAGGCGACAGCAGTTACAATGCATGGGTACGAGGCTTCCCCCCCAGTGGTGTAGGCCGTGGCACGGTCAGTAAAAATATTAATCGCTATGTCCGTTGTGTCAAGTAAATTAATCATTTCGCGATTTTAAAAAATAACATTAAGAAATGTTAAGCTTATAACAATTCACCTCCAAATCAATATAATAGGTAAGGTGGGCATACTTGCCCACCAAACAATACAGCGAACGACCTTACATCAATGGGAAAATGCGAACGAAAACAGCTGTAATCTTGCACTATAGGTAAGCCACGCCCTACCGCTTTGCTAATTACAAAAATCCAACATTGTTTGGGCAATCATATTAAGAGGTTTTATGACTTGTGCAGCACCAATATCAATTGCTTCTTTTGGCATACCAAAAACTATGCAGCTTTTTTCATCTTGTGCGATTGTAGAAGCTCCTGCCTGTCTCATATTTAAAAGTCCTTGTGCTCCGTCTTTTCCCATCCCCGTTAAAATTACCCCGACAGAGTTTTGTCCGGCGTATTTTGCTACCGAATTAAACAAAATTTCTACGGCAGGACGTTGGTGAAACATCATTGGACCGTCAAAAAGTTTTACGTAATAGCTTATACCGCTTCTTCTTATTTCCATATGCTGATTACCCGGAGCTATCAAAACTTTTCCGGTTGCAAGGTATTCTCCGTCAGTTGCTTCTTTTACTTGAACCTGACAAATTTGATTTAATCTTTCTGCAAAAGATTTTGTAAAATTCTGTGGCATGTGTTGCACCACAACAACAGGCGGGGAATTCGAAGGTAATCTTGAAATAACTTCTCTTAAAGCGTCTGTTCCGCCGGTTGAAGCTCCTATTGCTATTATTTTATTTGTTGTTTTAACAGAAAGAGATGCTGATGTAACCAAGGCACTGTTTTGTTCTTTTGATGCAATTTTGTTAGGGTCAATTGTTTTAAAAACTTTAACCTTTGCTGCGGCTTTAACTTTTTCTATAAGTTGTTCTGACATATCACCAACCGAATAAGCAGTTCCCGGTTTAGATAAAACTTCTACCGCACCGAGTTCTATTGCTTTGACTGCAACTTCCCCTCCTTTTTTAGCAAGAGAACTTACAACAACAACAGGCAATGGGTAATGTTGCATTAATTTCCCCAAGAACGTTAATCCGTCCATTCTGGGCATTTCAATATCCAGAGTGATTACATCAGGCTTTAAGTAAACAATTTTATCCCGTCCTACAAAGGGATCGGGAGCGGTACCGACAACTTCAATTTCCGGGTCTTTTGAAAGTTCTTGTTCAAAAACTTTTCTAATCATTGCAGAATCATCAATTATTAAAACTTTTATTGCCATAAAAATTCCTTTTCTCTTTTACTTCTAATTTTTTCTGTATACAGTCGGTTCATGGTAGGTAAACTGGTGTTTTATCTGGATTAAACTTTCCGAATGTCCGATAAATAAAAATCCTTTTTTACCAAGAACGTTATAAAAATTCCCTACAAGTTTTTCTTGGACTATTTTATCAAAATAAATCATAACGTTTCTGCAAAATATTATATCAAACGGATTTTTAAAAGGAAAAGGTTCAACCAGATTAAATAATCTAAAAGTAACACAATTTTTAATTTCATCTGAAATTGCCCATTGGGTACCGTTTTTTGTAAAATATTTGTTTATATAATAATTTGTAATGTTATCCTCCGGACCAAATTTATATATGCCTTCCATAGCTTTTCTTATTGAATCCGGACTTATGTCGGTGGCTAAAATTTTCGGACGGACATTTGCAGGTAAGATTTCCTTGCACAGCATAGCAAGAGTGTAAGCCTCTTCGCCGGTAGAGCAAGCAGAACTCCAGATCCTTAATTCATTTGTAAATTTTGCTGATTGACTTGTCTCAATAATTTCTGAAATATTACGCTGGATAAACTCAAAATGATTATTTTCTCTGAAAAAATTTGTTTTATGAACGGTTATGGTGTCTATAAACTTATTTTTCAGTTCTTTTTGGCGTTCGGAAATCGGCGGAGATACTATAAAGTGATAGTATTCTCCGGCATTTTCAATTCCTGCTTCCTGCATAAGCTTTGCAAGTTTTTGAGCCAGTAAGTTTTTCTTACTGTCCTCAATATAAATACCCATGTTTTTATACAGGTATTCACTGAATAAATCCAGGTAATTTTTTTCGATTGTAATTATTGGCATAATTATCCTTATTTAAGCATTCAGCAGAAAAACGATCGTGGTTTTTAAAAATCATCCAAAGGAATAATATCTTCAGGTCTTACGGATTTATCGGTATCCTTCGGCAAAGGTTTTTTGACAACAGGTTTAGGTTGAATCTGCGGTTTAAGTTCAAGTTTAGGTTTTTCTGCTTCTTCTGTTTTAGGCTTTTCTTCAACCTTTGTTTCTTCCTTTTCAGGCTTAATTTCAGCTTTAGGCTCAACTGCTTCTTCAGTTTTGGACTTAACTTCTTCGGCTTTAGACTTAACTTCTTCGGCTTTGACCTTTTTAACTTCCTCAACTTTTGGTTTAATTTCTTCTGTTTTAAGTTTTATCGGCTCAACCTTTTGTTTAACTTCCGTTTTAGGTTTAACTTCTTCAACTTTAGGAACGGATTTTATTTCCGGTTTAATTTTTACTTCAAGTTTTTGAGATTTTATTTCTTTTTTAACTTCAACTTCTCTTGATATTGTCGGGATAATTCTTTTTTCAACTTCTTTACCACCGTCAACCAAGTACGTGAGTTCTTCTTTAATTTTCTTAAGTGTGTTTGAATAAGTGTTTAAATGTTCGGCAGAGGATGCACTTTCTTGAGCGGTAAGAGCATTTCCCTGTAGAACGTGTTCCATTTGTGAAATAGCTTTGTTTATTTGATTTATGCCTATTTCTTGTTCCTGGCTTGCAGTTGATATTTCTTCAAGTAATTCGCTTACTTTATGTGTGTCATTATTAATGCCTTCTAAAGATTTGCTTACTTGATTAGAAATATCCAAACATTTTTCAGACAAACTTATATTGCTTTCAATTATTCCTGCAGTATCTTTAGCTGCCTGAGCACTTCTTTGAGCAAGATTTCTGACTTCTTCGGCCACAACAGCAAACCCTTTTCCTGCATCTCCTGCTCTTGCTGCTTCAACTGCCGCATTAAGAGACAGAATGTTTGTTTGGAAAGCAATTTCATCAATTACTCTGATGATTTTAGAAATTTCAGTACTTGATTTTTTCAGTTCTTCCATTGCTTCAAGCATTGTTTGCATTTCAACATTACCGTTATCGGCAGATTGCTTGGTTTGTTTTGCTAAAATTTCTGCTTCTTTTGTATTTTGTGTTGTTTGATGAATCATAGAAGAAGATTCTTCCAAAGTAGAAGAAGTTTCTTGAATTGATGCAGCTTGCTCAGTTGATCCGTCAGCCAGTTTGCGTCCGGTTACGGTAAGTTCATTCGATAATGAACCAAGATTTTCTGAAGTTTCTGCCAGTTCTGAAAGAACGTTTCTGACTGATTTTTTAACGTTTTCTGATATAAACCAGGCAATAAGCTGCGAAATAATTATTGTTAAAAGACATGCAGCTATAATTGTAGGCGATTTAATATTTAAACCCATTATTACACCGCTTGCAAGAGAAATAAGTTCAACAAATAAGATACTTAAAATTATTCTAAAACCTATTTGTGATTTTGAGAAACCATTAAACATGTTTTTACTCCTTTATTGTTTGAGAGTTATTTTCCAACATTTTAAGGACTTCTTCGCATGAGAAAACTTCTTCTATATCAAGGATAATAACTACTCTTTCTTTAATTTTTCCTATACCTAAAATAAAGTTATGTTCGGCGGTTTTACCGTATTCAGGCGGAGGTTCGATTTGATCATCGGAAACAGTTACAACTTCTGAAACCATATCTACAACTACACCTAAGAGTTTTTGAACTCCTTTAAAATCTATTTCAACAACAATTATGCAAGTTCTTTCATCGTATTGCTGTTGTTCCATTCCGAATTTAATTCTTAAATCCATAATCGGAATAATTTTCCCTCTTAAATTTATAACGCCTTTTATAAATTCAGGAGTTTTGGGAACGGGAGTTATTTCTAACATTCCTATAATTTCTTTGACTTTTAGGATAGAAACTCCGTAACCTTCTTCACCCAGTGAGAAAGTCAGTAATTTTTGATCATTTGTCGCCATTATTCTTCGACCTCCTTTTTAAATAAGTAATCTATATCTAATATTAAGGAAACTTTACCTGTTCCCAAAATAGACATTCCCGAGATGTATTTTAATTTTGAAAATTCTATACCGACAGGTTTTACTACTACTTCCTGCCTGTTAATAACATTTGTAATAGGTATTGCTCTAAGTTCCTGATCTAATTCCAAAATCATTACCAGAGGAACATGATCCGGTTCTTTAACATTGTTAAAGAATGTTGAAAGAGGAACTATCGGTATAATATGCTCACGAACTTTTATCATTGTCCTTTTTTGTTGTGTAAAAATCCATTGTTCATTTTCCGGTTGTAAAAATTCTTTTACGTTAACCGTAGGTACGACAAATTGTTGCTCATTCATTTCAATTATTGTACCGTTCATTATTGCATGATTTACCGGAACTTCAAGAGTGAAGGTTGAACCTTTATTTAAGGTACTTTGGATTTCAACTTTACCGCCGATTTTCAGAATCTGAGTTTTTACAACATCCATACCGACGCCTCTGCCGGAAATGTTGTCAACTACTTTTGCGGTAGAAAATCCCGGTAACATAATAAATTCTTTTATTTCAGCTTCACTGTAAGTTTTGTTCGGGTCTATTAAACCTTTTTCAATTGCTTTTTTATAAACTATATCTGTATTAATCCCACGCCCGTCATCCGTAACTTCTATGAATATTTTACCGCGTTTGCTGTATGCTCTCAATTCAACTTTTGCCCTGAGATCTTTACCGCTTTTAGCTCTATCTTCGGCATTTTCTTCAATTCCGTGAGAAATAGCATTTTTAATCATATGGACAAGAGGATCCAGAAGTTTTTCGGCAACAGCTCTGTCGATTTCTGTATTTTCGCCTTCTGTTGTAAATTCAACGTTTTTATTAAGTTCTTGGATTGTATCTCTTGCAATTCGCACAACCTTTTGAAAAGTAGGTTTAAGAGCAACCATTCTTAAAGACATTGAAAGATTTTGCAGTTCTCTTGTTATGCGTAAAAATCCCGACATATTTGTAACAAGTTCTCTGTCATCGTTATAATTGATTGCTATATATCTGTCAATTAAAGATTAAACCTGTCGTAAATTAATCTATCTACAGTATGATAATAAAACTTATTTCCTTTAAAATCAAGGAATATGAATATATTGTTACATATTCAGGGGGGGTAAGATGGTTGTAAATAGGGCATTTGC
>JAQVKX010000119.1 GCA_028694425.1 Candidatus Gastranaerophilales bacterium | reverse complement strand
CATTCTTTCTGCCAAATCATAAGTAACATAACTTTGATCTTCAAGAGGCCAATGGATATGTTCTATTCCAAGTTTTTGGACTGCACTAATATCACCTAGACTAAATCTTTCTCTTAAATCTAAAATATGTGTAATCCCATATTGTTCTGCAAGTTGTTCCAAATGTTCATATGGGACCGTGCTTCTATATAATCTACGTGGTATTACTTCTGCAAAATTATCAAGCAAGGAACCAAAGCTCACTTTTTGAATGGGGGAAGTTTGACCTTGTTTATTAAATGAATTTTTTCTGACACTTATTGAACTAATACTTTGAACTCTCATAATTTTATCCTCTTTTTATTGTTACACATGTTTTAAAAATGATAAAAATATTTTTTGCTATTCTTATTCAATTTTATGGCTTTTTAAAAGAGTTCATTATACATTTTGACTTATTATAACTAAGCCCAAGCCGATTGTAAATTTTTATGAATTTTGTGATATTTTCATGATATACTCCTTATTGGTGTAAACAAATTCAATGGATAACCTTACTTATGAGGGCACGGAATAATTCCAAAATCTACAATTTTGAGATTATTCCGTGCCCGACCTAAAGAAGGTAAAAGCCAAGCATAGCCTTGGTAAAAGGGTAGCTTGGCTTTTACTGGACTAAGGAGGTGCGAGAAAAATTTTTAATTTTTCCGCATCCTCTATATTAAAATAATTTTCCATTTATAAAATCACTTATTCACCTAAAAAAAGGTAAAAAAATGTTTAAAAAATTATTTATAATCACAGGCGAACATTCAGGCGATATTCATGCCGGCAGAGTTGTTGATGAGCTAAGAAAAACTTGCCCGGATTTAATTATTGAAGGTATTGGCGGTGAAAACCTTAAAAATGCGGGTGCTAAAATTCTTTTCAATCAAGAAAAGATGTCTGCGGTGGGGTTTTCTTTTAAAATTTTATTTGACCATATTACTTTAGGAAAACGAGTTGTTGATTATTTAACAAAAGAGTTTAAACCTGACTTGGTTTTATTGATTGATTACGGTGCTTTTAATTTAAATATTGCAAAGTTTTTGAAAAGAAACAATAAGAATATTAAAATATTTTATTATATCCCGCCGCAGATTTGGGCGAGCCGTAGATGGCGAATTAAAGCCGTGAAAAAGTTTGTAGATAAAGTTTTGTGTATTTTTCCTTTTGAAAAAGAACTTTATGAACAAGAAGAAATAACAACACATTATTGTGGACATCCGCTGATTTCACAGCTTCCGCCGCCTGCAAACAGGGATGTTTTTTTTGAAAAGCATGGTTTGGATAAAAACAAAAAACTTGTATCTGTATTCCCCGGGTCAAGAACTTTTGAGCTTAAAAATTTGATGGAAATATTTATTAAATCAATCAGAATTCTTAAAAAATCACATTCTGATATTCAGTTTTTGGTGTCGCATGCACCTAATTTGTCTGATGATGTTTTCAATAAATACTTAAAAGAAACTGAGTTTAAAGTTATAAAAGGTGAAAATCAGGCAATGCTAAGCGTTTCTGATGCACTTATTCTGGCTTCCGGTACGGTAGCATTAGAGGCAGCACTATATCAAACTCCTATGATTATTTCTTATAGAGGACCTTGGCTTTTTTACTTTGCTTATCTTGCCGTAAGGTGTATAAACAGGGTTTGTCTGCCTAATATCATTGCGGATAAGGATATTGTGCCGGAACTTATTCAAGGCAGGGCAAGAGCCGGATTAATAGCTTCCAATATTGAACAACTGCTTTATGATGAAGAAATTCGCCAAAAACAAATTGAAGGTTTGTCAACTGTTAAAAACCTTTTGTCGGATAAAATCTCATCCTGTGAAGCCGCACAAGAAATTTCGATTATTTAATCCATTGGTCTATTTGATTTAAACCTTTTGGTCATTATTTTAAAAGTAAAAACTCACTACAATATAATTGTGGAGAGGAGTTTTTACTTTGGCGATAGAGTTTAAACGCTCAAATAAAAGTCTTTCGGATTTTTCAGCAAAATCAAATTACGATAAGCCTTCAATGGCTTATCAGCTTTATGTGAAAGCCGATGCTTTGAGGTTGGCAAATTACTACAAAGAAGCTGTCGGAAGGTATTTGAATTCGATTTTGATTGACAGGGATAATGCTGATGCTTATTACGGCTTGGGTATTTGCTATAAGAACCTGAATAAATTTCAAAAAGCAATCGAAGCTCTCGAAAAAGCCCGCAAGATAAGAGAGATGGACTTTAGTATTTGTTATGAACTCGGAGTTTGTTACCTGCTTTCGGGCGAAATTTGTTTAGCCATGCAGAATTTGGTTAAATCTTTAAAGCTTAATCCTAAAAACATTAATGCACAAATTCAACTTGCGATTGCACATGAAATCTCCGAAGAAAATGATATGGCGTTAATGATTTATCAAAAAATAATCGAAACTTCTCCTAAGTACATTAAGGCATACAACCATAAATCTGCTCTTTTAATGAGTATGGAAGAATATTATGAAGCAAGTATTGTTTTTAATCAGGTTTTAAAAATAAACCCTGATTATTACCGTGCATACTTAGGTATAGGAATTTGTTTCGACAAATTGGGTAAATTATCCGATGCCGTAAGATATTACAGAAAATTTTTGAATTACAAACCCAACTCACATCATGCACCTGTTGTAAGAACAAGATTAAGCGAAATAAGAGAGAAATCAAAAATCAACTTGAGCCCCAAAATGCTTGAATTGGTGCGGGAATTCTAATTAAATCTCTTATAAATCACATCAACATTTTTTAAATAATCTTCAGTGTTAAAACAATTTTCTATTTCAACAGGTGATAAATATTTAGCAACTTCTGCATCATTTAACAAATTTTCTTTAAAATTTCCTTTGTTTTCAAATGCTTCAAGGGCATTTTTTTGTGCAATTTGATAAGCCTTTTCGCGGCTTAAACCTTTTTCGGTTAATTTTAAAAGAACTTTTTGCGAATAAATAATTCCGCCAAACAAGTTAGCATTTTTCAGCATATTTTTTTCGTGAATGACAAGATTATTCAAAACCTCGTCAAATCTGTTAAGCATAAAGTCAACCAAAATAAGACTGTCGGGGAAAATAATTCTTTCTGCTGAACTGTGGGAGATATCTCTTTCGTGCCAAAGTGCAATATTTTCCATTGCAGTCAAAGAATTTCCTCTGATAACTCTTGCAAGTCCGCATAAATTCTCGCAAGAAATCGGATTTTTCTTGTGAGGCATGGCAGAAGAGCCTTTTTGACCTTTTTTAAATCCTTCTTCCGCCTCCAAAACCTCTGTTCGCTGAAGATGCCTGATTTCAGTTGCAAACTGTTCAATTACGCTTGCAATCATAGCAACCGACTGCATAAAATATGCATGAATATCACGGGCAATTATCTGTGTTGAAATTCTTGCCGGCTTTAACCCAAGGATTTCGCAGGCAGTTTTTTCTATTTCAGGCGAAATATTTGAATAAGTTCCGACCGGACCTGAAATTTGCCCGATTCTGATTTCTTCAAGCACATATTCAAAATGCTTTTTAGTTCGTTCAAAAGCATCAAGCCAGGTGCAGAGTTTAACGCCAAAGGTCATAACCTCTGCATGAATCCCGTGTGAACGCCCTATGCAGAGCGTATTTTTATGTCGTCCAATTAAATTTCTCAATGAATTTATAACATTGTCCAAATCTTCGTTAATTATTTTTCCTGAATCTCTGATTTGCAAAGCCATTGCAGTGTCGATTACATCGGAACTTGTAAGCCCGACGTGAATATATTTTGCCAACTCTTCACCGAGGTTTTCGTTTACATTTGTCAAAAAAGCAATTATGTCGTGGTTAACTTCCCGTTCTATTTCGTCAATTCTTGCTAAATCAAACTTAGCAAGTTGTTTAATTTTTTCCAAATCCGAAACGGGAATTCTACCTGTCCGGGCATAAGCCTCGCAAACCGCCAACTCGACCTTTAAATAGTAATCGAATTTTGACTGTAAATCCCAAATATTCTTCATTTTTTCACGAGAATAACGTTCTATCATTTTTATCCTTATTTTGTTGGGGTAGAAACCCCAACCTACGGAAAACCGTTTTCAACATTCTTATATTAACACAAAAACATTTATGTCATTTTTGAAGTGCCAATTTGGCACTTCAAAGTTTCCCATTCTTCATTTGTTAGTTGAAACATAAAACATAGCGGGCATGAGGTAGGGTGCATTTATGCACCGATAGAAACACTGTCGGGCAAATTTATTATCCCCCCACCCCAAACCCTCCCCCTCAAGGGGGGAGGGGGTTAAACTTATACCCGACCTACTTAACACTTAACACAAAAAACACTTTTTGCTTTCGGTTTCTTTTCTGCTATAATGAAAGTAAAGTCAGGGAGGCGGCAAACGAACCGATGAAAATTAATGTATAAATTCCCATTCGAACTGGACGAATTCCAAAAAGAAGCCTGTGAGCATATTAACAAAGGAAAAAGTGTTGTAGTTTGTGCACCGACAGGTGCAGGTAAGACGGTTATAGCAGAGCACGCAATTCATAAGGCACTGGAGACAGGGCACAGAGTTTTTTATACAACCCCGCTGAAAGCCCTTTCAAACCAAAAATATAACGATTTTTCAAGCAAATACGGAATAAATAACGTCGGGCTTTTAACCGGTGATACTTCAATTAACCGAGGAGCACAAATTGTTGTTATGACAACCGAAGTTTTCAGAAATATGCTCTACGGTACGAATTTCGGCTCTGTTACCGAGAATTTGAAGGATGTTAAATATGTTGTTCTGGACGAAGTTCATTATATGAACGACGAACAGCGCGGAACGGTTTGGGAAGAGAGTATAATTTACTGCCCTACAAATATTCAAATCGTTGCACTTTCGGCAACCGTTGCTAATGCCCAAGAGCTTACTGACTGGATAAACACCGTTCATTCACGCACGGAGCTTGTTAATACGGATTTTCGACCTGTTCCGTTAAGATTTTATTACTTTGACAGTTCTCAGCCGAATAATATTTTGCCGCTTTTAACTCCAAGCGGTCAGCTTAATTCAAAAATCAAACCCGAAAAAAGACATTTTCATCACAGAGGAAGAACACCTCAAAGAAGTGTTGTGAAAGATGTTGTAAGGAATTTGCATGAAAAAGACATGCTTCCTGCAATTTATTTTACGTTTTCAAGAAAAAAATGTGATGAACAGATGGAAAAATGCTCTTCTCTTATACTTGTAACACCTGATGAACGAAAACAAATTAAAGAAATTGTTGATGAATATTTGGTTGAAAACATTTATTTATACAATAATAAGCATATTGAATATGTTTTGAATGGAGTAGCGGCACATCATGCAGGGCTTTTACCGGGCTGGAAAGTTTTAATCGAAAAACTATTCCAAAAAGGGCTTATAAAAGTTGTTTTTGCAACCGAAACTCTTGCCGCCGGGATTAACATGCCGGCTCGTTCAACGGTTATAAGCTCAATCAGCAAAAGAACAGATAGCGGCCACAGAACGCTTACTGCAAGCGAATTTTTACAAATGTCGGGTCGTGCAGGTCGTCGTGGAATGGATGAAATAGGATATGTTACCGTTGTCGGAACAGCTTTTCAAACACCGGATGAGGTTGCGGAACTTGTTTTAAGTGAAGCAAATCCGCTTGAAAGCCGTTTTGCTCCAAGATATTCAATGGTTTTAAACTTGCTGCAAAGATTTAGTCTTGACGAATCAAAAGAACTTATCCTGAAAAGTTTCGGTTATTTCTCTGCGAACACAAGGTTAACTCCAATGCTGCATCAGGAAAAAGAAAATCAAAAGATGATTGATAATTTGTCGGGATTTGTATGTCACCACAAATTAACTAATCAGGATTTACTTGATTATAATAAACTTAGAGCTGTTTATGTTGAAAACAGAAGGATTTTTAAAACAATCCAAAAACAGGAGAAAAGCAAAAATCGTCCGCTAAGCCCTGAGGCTGTTGAGTTCGGAAACAAAACAAAAGAAATGCTTGATAAAATGCATGCTTACTCTTGTGATACCTGCAAATTATTTAAGAAACATATGAAAGAACTGGAAGTTCTTGAAAGATATGAAACCAAACAAAAGAAACTTGTTAAACAAATTGAAAACGAAAAGGATAAATTTTGGAACAGTTTCCTTGCACACAGAAAAATTTTAATCGATTTTGGTTACTTAAAAGATGATTATCCTACCGAAAAAGGTCTTATGACTGCTCAATTAAGAGCTGAAAATGAATTATTTATAGCAGAAATCGTCCTTTCACATATTTTGGAAAATCTTACTCCGGCAGAGTTGGCAGGTGTTGTTTGTGCAATTACGACGGAAGATTTGAGAATAGAAACCTTCCCGCAAATTCCGCTTTCGCAGGCGACAAGAAAAGCCCTTAATTATATAAAAAATATTAAACGAAACATTGAAAGAGCCCAAAAGGATTTGGAAATTGAAACCCCGATGTATATTAATTCGTACTTTTCGGCATTAATTGAAATTTGGGTAAACGGAGCAGATTGTGAAACCGTCTCCGGACAAGTCGAAACGGGAGAG
>JAQVKX010000118.1 GCA_028694425.1 Candidatus Gastranaerophilales bacterium | reverse complement strand
TTTTGCCCGATTTGTCAAGTTTTTAAAGCCGGGAAATCGAAGAAAAATTAAACTATTCACCCATTCACCCTTTCACTCATTCACCTTATAACCCGTTCAACTTCTTTTCACATTTCACATTTCACATTTCACATTTTACTTTTTACATTTTGCTTAATTAACCTTTCATCTCTTCAAACTTTCAGCCAAAAAACTTTCTATTTTTCATTTATTAAATCGCCTTCATACAACGTCCAATTGTTGCAAGGTCTTAACGTTATTTGTCAAAAGTATTGCAAAAATGTTACAATAGTTGTATAATATAAGTGTTAGAGAATAGATTAGGGAAGAAAAAGTAAAAATTAAGTCGCACTTCACATTTACTTAAGCATAAGGGACATCATATGTTGGGTTCGTTCAACACAAACCTGGATTATGTACTAAATCAACCAGACAATCAATTATTAACTTTGAATACTGCTAAAAACCTCTCGAAGTATTTCGGGAGTGTTGATGTGTCTGAGAAATATAAAAAAAAATCAGTATTGGATGAAGAATCAACCGATACAGATAATGTAGTGTCTTTTAACAAAAAGCTTAATGATACTTCTGCCGAAAAAACAAATGATGAATCCAAGCCTAAGGTAATTAATATTTTTGATGAAGAAGAAGGTTATGATGACGATTACGGATTTACTTATGACGGAAAAGTCTCAATAGCAACCAATTCTTTTGAAACGCTTGCAGCGGCAATCGGAGCAACAGGCGACAAAATAACAAAAGGTCAATTGATAGCTTATCTGCAAACTTTAGTGGCTGAAGAAAATGCTAAAGGTATCAGCGGTGCTGATGAGAAAGCTAAAGAAATAACTTTTGTAAAAAATTTGATAGCAAAATTTGATACATTGTCAAACGGAGAAGATTATATAACTTCTTTGGAAGGTGCTAATGAATTACAGGATTATACAACTATAACTACCGAGCAAGTAACTCCGCCTGTGGATATTAGAGTTTAATGGTTGCAGAAAAGGTTAATCAGTAAATAAATATAATGAGTTTAAGGAAAAAGTTCCTTTTTCCCGTAAACTCTGATGTCCGGTTTCAAAACTTGCCGCCGGCTTCTTAAATTATTCGCCATTGAACGAGACTAATACACAAGTTTATTTTTTCACAAAAATGTTCTTGTGCAAGTTCAAGTCTAGTACCAAAATGGAGGAAAAGCCTGATTTTTAGCCGCTTCTCAATTTTGCAAGATCAATCACTGTACGTTTAAAAATAAGCTTTTTAGAGACGTACCGTAGTCTCATTCTTTATATTATCTAAACATCAAACTGTTTGTAAGAAAATTTGAATTAGGATTTTCTAAAATTTCTTTTTCAAGTATTTCAACAATTGTTTTATCGAGCAAGCCTTTTTTGACATCATTTTTGAGTATTGTGAATGCTTGTTCCTGACTCATTGCACATTTTCTGTATGGTCTGTCTGATGTTAAAGCATCATATATATCAACTATTGCAACAATTCTTGTATAGATATCTATCTGCCCGTTATTTAATCCATCGGGATAACCGCTTCCATCAAGTTTTTCGTGGTGATGGCGTATTATTCCTCTTATCCCTTCAAATGATTTTAAAGATTTGATAATATTCTCACCGATTATTGTATGAGTTTTCATTATCTCAAACTCTTCAGCGGTTAAAGGACCGGGCTTATTAAGAATAATATCAGGAATACCTATTTTTCCTATATCATGAAGAATTGCACCTTTCATAAGAATATCAATTTCACCATGTGACAATTCTAATTTTTCACCAATTTTTTGTGAAAGGTAAGCAACTCTGTTTACATGACCGTTAGTTTCCATATCCTTTGCTTCAACTGCGTTAGCGATGGTTATAATTACCGAATTGGAATCTTCCAAAGATTCTGTAAGCTTTTCCAGTCTAAAGTGTTTTATTTCCAATTCTCTTAACTTTTCTGCCAATTCTTTATTCAATTCCTTATTAGATTTGATAAGTTTAGCCTGACTAATTGCCTTGTTAATTATAGGTTTTAGCGTTAAATCAATATCCCAAGGTTTTAATATAAAATTAAACACATCTATGGTATTAATAACCGAAATTAATTGATACATATCAGCCTGACCTGATTGAATAATTTTTACTATATCCGGGGATATTGCCTGAACTTGTTGCAAAAATTTAAGCCCATCGATTTCAGGCATTCTCATATCGCTTACCACAACATCAATTTCGTTATTTTTTATAATTTCCAGTCCTTTTTTTGCACTATCGGCAAAATAACAACTGTATTTTTCATCAATTAAAGCCCGCTTTAAAGACTTTAATATATTTTCTTCATCATCAACAAAAAGAATATTTGCCATTTTTAGTTCGCTCCTTATTTATATTTAATAACTTTTTCTAAAACTTCTATTCACCATTCACTATTCACCTAATTAATAAGGTATTTTTATTATAAATTTAGTTCCGCAACCTTTTTTGCTTTCCACTTGTATTTCTCCTTTATGTTTATTTGTTATAATTTCATAAGATATACTTAAACCCAAACCGGTTCCACCGTTCTGACCTTTTGTAGTATAGAAAGACTCAAAAATTTTATTTATTTTATTCTTTTCTATCCCAATGCCGTTATCTTCGATTTCTATGTATGCATTTTCACCCTTTTTATAAGTTGAAACCGTTATCTGTTTGTCGCTGTTTTCCTTTTCATTAAGGGAATGGCAAGCATTATCAATCATATTTATCAAAACTTGTTTTATCTGATTTCTGTTGCAATATAATGGCGGAATATCTTTAAAATATTTTATTATCTGTATATTATGCGAAATTCTTTTATTCAAAATTGCCAAAGATTCTTCAATTATTTCTTCTATTTTTTCATCTTTTTTGTTTCCAAGGCTGTCATCTTTAGCAAAATTCTTAATTCTTACAACTATTTCTGAGACTTTATTAATTCCGTCTTTTGATTCCTTAATTATTTCGTCTATTGAGGTTATCACATAATCAGTTTTTGTTTCTTCCTTTAAATCTGAAAGATATTTGATTTCATCTTCAATTGTGCTTTTTTTGTTCAAGACTTTATTTAAAGCGATTTCATAAGAATTTATAAGATTTTTTATTTTTTGTATGAATTTTTTGAGAGTATCAATATTACAATTTACATACCCTAAAGGATTGTTTATTTCGTGTGCGACTTCAGCTGCCATTGTTCCGATTGAAATTAATTTCTCTTTATGTATCAATTCGTTATTGATTTTTTTAATTTTTGCATATGCTTCTATAGCTATCATCATAGAAATGAGTATAGCCAATATAAGTGAATAAGAGGTAAATATAACAAGTTTATCGGTCTGACCTTTCAATAATGCAATAGGGACTTCTATTACCAAAATAAAACCGTTATACAGAATTGTTACAGCAAATAATTTATCGTTTGATTTAATAAGCTTAATTTCATTAACACTTAATTTTACACCGTCTTTTGTAGTTCTTTGGTTTAAAAAATTATAAAGGTTTTTATCTAAGACTTTTGAGTCCGTTAACATGCTATAATCTTTGCTAAAGATAATTCTTTTGTATTTATCTAATAAATATGCCCTTCCGGTTTGATATAATTTAAAATTGCGTATAAAATGATTGGTTTTATCCATAGCTACATCAATACCGATTATACCGATAAATTTTTTCTTTGAATAAACAGGAGCTGAGTAAGTAATCATTCCGTATTTTAAATCCTGATCTATATATGGCTCACTCCAAATACCTTTTTTAAGTTTTTTAGGAGCAAAATACCATTGCAAATTATTTCCTTCTTCTCTGTACATATCGCTGGTTGAACCGTTATCGGTAAGTCGAAATTTGTCATTGAAGTCGGGTGATGTATACCAAATACCGATTAAATCCTCATGCTTTACTAATTTGTAATTAAAAGTAAAATATATTCCTACCATATCTTTAATATGCTTTGTTGAATACAATAACATCGGAGCAATTATTGAATTTAAGTAATTTTTTATGTAAGGGATTTGATATTTATTATACTTATAGGCAATAGGAGCAACTCGATTGAGTTGTATGTCATCAATCGTAAGTTCTATCATTCTCTTACAATTAAGAACCTCCGCTTCTATTGAAGAAAAATACTGATTTTCATCATCTCTGATATTTTCAACAAGATAAATGAAATTTGCCCGAGCTTGTTTGTTTATAATATTATAACTGTTATAAATATTTACACCGCCAAATAATATAAGAATTAAAATAAAGACTATAGTTACATAAGCCATTAATTTAACTCGTTTACATTTTATATAACCTAACATTTTTCCTCCGGTTAGAAATTACTTACCAACATTATAATTAACTTTTAAAACTTTTCTATTTAATATCCAACATTAAAAGGATATAGAATAAAATTAAAATATGTTATAATTACGATGGTTTTAAACGGAAAGGCATGTTTTATGGGATTTGATATTAATTTCAACAAGCCTATGATTAAAGAAACCCAGTCTCTACAAGATGGCGGTGCAGGCAATTTAGGGTATTTCGAGAACGAAGAAAACAAAAAAAAACAAAAAGACAAAAGTATTTTTGAACAAGCTCAAGAAAAAGAAGATTCATTTGAGAGTTCTTACGGAAATTCAGGTGGTGAAGAAGGCTTTTCGATATCAAGACTGATTGCTCAAATAATTTTGTATGTAAAAGATTGGTTTAACAAGATTTTTCATGTATAATTTTATGCATGAAACAAAGTTCCTTGTTTGATATAATTTCACCGATAATGGTCGGTCCATCCAGTTCCCATACTGCAGGTGCGGTAAGATTGGGAATTTTGGCAAGTAATATTTACGGAGCTACCCCAAAAAAAGTTACATTCAAACTTTATAATTCTTATGCTCAAACAGGAAAAGGTCATGGTACTGATAAAGGTTTGTTAGCAGGTGTTTTAGGCTTTTCGGTTGAGGATGTGAGGATAAAAAACATTTTTGATTTGCCTGAGGCAAAAGAAATTCAGTATAAGTTTGAATTTTTGGAAGATTTTAACCGGCACCCCAATGCTGTTGATTTTATCTTTGAAGGTACTCAAAAAATGATTGTTTCCGGTAATTCTATCGGAGCCGGCAATGTTGAAATTACCAAAATAAACGGTTTTTCAGTGAAATTGTCCGGTGAATACAATTCTTTGGTTGTTATTTACAAAGATAAACCCGGAATGATTTCAAAAATAAGCGGATTAATTCAAACCGAGGGAGTTAATATTGCTACTCTGGTATGCGATAGAACAGCAAAGGGAGAGGATGCATCAATGTGCATTTGCCTTGATGCGGCATTAAATTACAGTGTTATTGAGAAAATCAAAAAAATTGATGATATGTATGTAGTAAGACATGTGGGAAAATTGGAAAGTTAATATGAAGAATGAAATAAATACTTTCAGTGATTTACTTTTAATTTGCGGGCAGAAGAACAAAAGAGCTTATGAGCTTGTGCAAGAGAAAGAAGCATTTTTGCTTGATACAAGCATTGACGAAATCAGATTAAAGGTTAAAAAAAGCCTTGATGCTATGAAAAATGCCATAAAAATAGGATTAAAATCCGATGAAAAGTCAATAAGTAAACAATGCGGCGATGATTGCAAAAAATTACAGGAAGGATTTAAAGCTCATCCGGCATTATTTGGAGATTTATTTGAAAAAATTACAACATATGCACTTGCAACAATAGAAGAAAATTTACGTATGGGTAAAATTGTTGCCTGCCCGACGGCAGGCTCTTGTGCGATAGTTCCTGCTGTTTTGATTGCAATTTCGGAAAAATTTAATATATCCGAAGATGAACAGATAAATGCACTTATAACTGCAGGTTTAATAGGTTCCATTGTCCAGACAAAAGTCTCCCTTGCAGGTGCAGTTGCGGGTTGCCAGGCAGAATGCGGTGTTGCTTCGGCAATGAGTGCCGGAGCTTTAGTTCAAATCTTAGGCGGAAAAGAAAAGCAAATTGTACATTCTGCTGCTCTTGCACTTAAAAATATCTTGGGCTTAACCTGTGATCCGGTCGCAGGGCTTGTGGAAATTCCTTGTGTAAAGCGAAACGCTTTCCTTGCAGTCCACGCTGTTACTGCGGCAGAACTTGCTCTTGCCGGAATCGAAAGCAAAATACCGCCTGACGAAGTGATTGATGCACTTACTCAAACCGGTCAGCTTATGTCGCCGCTTTTAAAGGAATGTTCACAGGCAGGACTTGCAAAGACAAAAACAGCATTAAAAATAGAACAAAAAATATTTAATAGGTAGGTCGGGCATTCTTGCCCGACAGAGTAAGGCGTAAAGCAAAATGTAAAATGTAAAATGTGAAACGTGAAAAGAAGCTGAACGGGTTATAAGGTGAATGGGTGAAAGGGTGAATAGGTGAATAGTTTAATTTTTCTTCGATTTCCCGGCTTTAAAAACTTGACAAATCGAGCAAAAAATAGTACTTTTAAGATAGTTTACAGACTTAAGGAAAAGAAAGAATATGGGAGTTGAGAAGTATGAAATCCAGAAACACACTGTTTGCACACACACACACACACACACATGTTCTTTTAATAAGTCTTTAAAACAAGTTTTCATGTCGTCATTAATATACGACTATTTTTGCTCCCTCGCCCTTTGGGGGAGAGGGATGAATTTCGAAACGAGATACGAGTTTCAGAAATACAGGGTGAGGGGTATAAATCATACGTTGATTGC
>JAQVKX010000117.1 GCA_028694425.1 Candidatus Gastranaerophilales bacterium | reverse complement strand
TACAAAGGTATGAAATAATTATTTTTTTTAATTAGGAGTTTAATTAATAAATAATAAATTGACTGGGTGACGAGGAGACTGGGGTGATGAGGTGAGAGGGTGAAATTGATGAGTTGAGTAGTTGATAAGTTGAGGAGTTGAGGAGTTGAGCAGTTGAAGAGTTGAGGAGTTGAGGAGTTGAGCAGTTGAGTAGTTGATAAGTTGATGAGTTGATGAGTTGAGCAGTTGATAAGTTGAGCAGTTGATAAGTTGAGCAGTTGAGGAGTTGAGTAGTTGATAAGTTAAAAAGTTTAAAGGTTTAAGCAAGATGTATAAACTATGTTAAACTTAAAGTAATTTTCCACAAATGAACACAAATAATTATGTTTATTGTCTGAACCACTGATTATATTATGATTATAATGATTTATATTATTCCCTTTGTACATCATAGCTCATCATTTAAATAGTTCGGCCATGCTCACTACAAGTCATCTGGGAATCTGCGGTTCAGACATTGATAGTTGTGGCTTAGTAGCCCGATAGGGCGTACTGAAGCCAGCAATAAATATTACAAATCATTTCAAAAGCAGTTATATTATAACTTTTTTTTGTCTATATATAAAAAATTTATAATTTTGAAGGAATAAAAAAAGAGGTTTTATGAAAACAAAAAACATTATTTTATTAATTTTTGTTGCTGTTTTGATAGTTTTTACAAACTCATGTAAAAAAAATTATGAATCTTGTATTTGGGAAAATGAAACAACTGGTATGAATTTATATTTAAGAGAAAAAGTAGATTCTTCAAGTTACGAAATGAAAGACGGAACTATTGATAGCTATAGTACAATAAAATATAACATGTTAGTAATTATATTAAATTTTGATTTAAAACTTATTTCAGATTTTACTTGTAGTAATCCCACTGATTCTGTAATTGGAAATATTGAGTATATAACTGTTGTTTCAAATCATTATTTGAATAATGATACAATTTCTGATACGATAAATAATATTATAAATGCCAGGATTAGATATTTAAATAACGAGGAAATTATTGTTAACCTCAGCGACTTATCATTATTACATCCGAGGTGTAACGCAAATATATATTTGTATTTAAATTCACCAATAGATTCAACTTTGCAATCATTTACGATTTATTATAAAGAAACTAACGGAAAAATGTTTTCAGCGACAACGGTACCTATTTATATAACACCATAAATGAATTATGGACAAATTTTAAATTTTGTATTGGAATTTGTTATATATATATCAAAAATTTATAATTTTGAAGGAATAAATCAAGGTGGTTTTATGAAAACAAAAAACATTATTTTATTAATTTTTGTTTCTGTTTTGATAGTTTTTACAAACTCATGTAAAAAACCAAGTGATGGATGCACTTGGCAAAGAACTTTAACGAATATGCACACAGGTTTATGTAGAATGCAAACTCCAACAAGTTATGAAGAAACATATGGAGCATGTATAGGAATAGATAGTTTGGATACTTGTAAATATGATTACCTTAAAATACGTTTAACATTTGAATCTGCTTATGTATCACAAAATACTTGTAGTAGTCCCCAAGATTCCATTATTGGAAAGATTGAAGATATTATAGTTATTTGCGAAAATGACTATAATGACAATTATAAAATAAATGATACGATAAATGATATTCTAAATGTTATATATACAAATTCCAAAGGCATGCCTATTGCTTCTCCATTGCCATTAAATGATTATTTACAGACTAAACCAATATGTTCTGGTGGAATAAACCTATTTCTATCTCAACCTCCCAATTCAGCATCCATACAATCATTTAAGATAATTTATAAAGAAACTAATGGAAAAATGTTTTCAGCGACAACGGTACCTATTTATATAACACCATAAATAAATTATGGACAAATTTTAAATTTTGTATTGGTTATATTTAGATAAAAAAATAATTTTTTTTATCTAAATAATGTTGTATTTTTGTTGAATAAATAAAAAGTTGTACGTCATGCTAAGACTACAACACAACCAAAGTAATCTATGACTAAAATGGACTTTTCCTTTCTTGCACTATCTCATTCAATAGACATGACTTTTAAGTCATCCACATCTATTGACCAGTTTTTATATGACTTTATGCTATTATTTGTAAAGGAAGATGACATTGACTGTGTGAATCATAAAATTAAGATTAAAATTCTTCAACAAAATACCACCGAATTAAAAAATAGGGTTGACACTTTTATTGACAAATACAAAGATAGCAACCTCAAAGTCTTTCAACTTCGTAGCTATTTCCAAAAACTAACAGAAGGAGAATACTTTTTTATATGGCCAGGAAATCCACTGACAACGGAGCAACGAATAGACTTCTATAAATATTTGACTTCGTTACTAGAAGGCAATGATTATGAAACTATTAAAAGTCAGATGAAAGAACTTTTTGGGGAAATAAAAAAAGTATATTCTATAAGTGCATTTGATGCAAGTACAAAAAAAACAATTGGAGAACAGGATAAATCGAAAAGAGTTTGCAGATTTTGCAATAACACCAGAACAAATATAAGTTTCAATAATATTGCTCATGCAATTTCAGAATCGCTAGGAAATAAAAAGATTATCCTAAACGAGGAATGTGATGAATGTAATTCGGAGTTTGGTTCCGCTTCTGGTATTGAAAGCAGTTAAATTACATTCTTAAAATTTTACGGAATATTCTTTGGAGTTAAAGGTAAAAACGGAATCCCAAAAATAAAAGGCAAAAATTTTGAACTTTCAAATGATGGGCAAATAGAAATTAAGTATTATGCCGATAGTGATGAGGAACTCGAAAAACAAGTGGATTTAACCAAAGCCAAATTTCAGCTGGTTACTTATGACAACATTGTAATGCAAGACATTTACAGAACATTGTGCAAATACTCATTGAGCGTTGTTGAGGCAAGTGTAGTTACAAATTTTCAAGACACTATTGATTGGATTAACCGGAAGAGTAATATTACTAAACTACCAAAGGTTGCAATTTTAGCATCCTACAATTTCTTTAAAACTCATTCTAGTTTAATAGTATATCTACGACAAAACAATAATACTGAACTCCCATATGCGGTGGGTGAATTTCATTACACTTTCCTGACATTTGTTTTCATTATACCATTGGCAAAGGCGGACAAAAGGGACTTTACAGACGACAAAAACTACAATAATTTTTGGAATTTTTTCAAACATTACAGCGCGACAAAAGAATGGAGCTTTATAGATTTTTCAGACAACACAAAACGTAAATTCACATTAAACTTAAACCTAAAGCAAAGCGGGGACAAAAGCACGACAGCATAACACAAAACCCTGGTTAATGGCTGTTTTTTCTTTTTCAAAATTTTTTAATGTGATTAATAAATAAATTGAAAAAGCCATGGTATAATAAAATCTGTTGTAATTCTTTCAGTAATCGATTTACAGTTGCGTCGTTAATGTATGGCTCCCAACCGTTTTCATTAGTGTCTATGTTACAGTCTGTTTTTAGAAACAGATATTCGGTTCGTGTTTCAAAATATTTTTGTTCATTTGTAAGCGAAATTTCACCTGCATATTCCACTAAATATTTAATTTGATATTTTCTGAGTTCTTCAAACAGAGGATTTAATTGTTCATTAATTTCGTCTAATTTATTTTTAGTTTCAATGATTGCCCCTTTTTCTTTTAAAAAGTATAACCTTGTCTCAAGAAAAATTCGCTCGTAATTAAGAGGGTTGATCTTTTCTAAAAGTTCTTCAATTTTTGCAATACGTTGTTCGTCAGTCAAGTCTGCCATTTGATTTTGTTTTATTATAAGTAAGTAATAAAATCCTTGCTTGCTATTAGTTTATTTTTAATTAAGTCTTCCTTGCAACTCATTATTTGATTGTAGATATATTTCACTGCTTTTTTAGGAAGAGTGTACTTGAATTCTTTCGTTGACTTATCATAAACCTTTCCATTATACAAATTCAACTTTTCAGGTGCGTCTTGTCTGTCTGCGTGTGGGTCGCTCGGAAATATGTCGTCTGGGGCATTTTTATATATTCTCCAAATTCCGTTGTGTTTAACTGTCTTTTCAAGCAACATTCGTTGTCCATTTTCTGTTATTTCGCTGAAGTCTGGTAGTTCAAATTCTATCATATTTGTGTCTTTTTAAATATTTACTACTTTATTTATAACCGTACCTAAATTAAATTTATTCATACCTTATTATGATTTTATCTAAAAAATTACTCATTGTTTAATATTTCAAACATTTTGTAAAGATTGTTTGGTGAAGTAAAATTATTCATGGGATTAATTTTTTTAATGCACTAGTTCCATTATTTACGTTGTTAGCTGCAATAAGTGAAACAACGCCAACAATGGCAATAATAACAGCAGCAACTATTATTATTTTTTCTATGAATTCTTGCTGCATTTTAGCTCTCCTTTCCGATTCCTGTCTTACTCTTTCCTGTTGTAAGTCATAGTCGTGCTTTGCTCGTTTGGTGTCATCAGTAAGATTTTCATTAGCTTCGTTTATTTCCTTAAATATTTCTTCGGCTTCCTTATTATTAGGGTTTTTGTCAGGATGAAATTTAAACGCTAATTTACGATACATTTTTTTGATTTCTTCTTTTGTTGCGGTAGGTTTTACTTCCAAAATTTTGTAGTAATTCTTCATTTGTAAATATTATTTCTTAATGTCATTTATACAATTGTTTAGCGAATAATATGCCACTATAATTAATCTGCCAAATTGTCAGCTATCTAAACAAATTATTATATCACTATCTCTGGAGCATTTTGTTTATACGGTTGGTAATACCAATCTAGTATATGTTCAGTAGTGGATTTCTGATGATTTCCTATCAAGCTAAACATAAGTTTCATCGGAATGAAATGTTTGATTTAGTTTATTGACTTAAGAATCTTTCTAATTTATTTATATTTGTCATTTTTAGTCTCATTTACCAAAAAATTCATCTTCCACTGACTATATAAAAGATACTTTCATTTTTTTGGATATTGGAATATGTAAACGTAGTAACAAATTCATTCACAAAATGCATTTGATAATTCTTAAATTCATTGTTTTGCTTTATTTAATGAGTATGCAATCAAAATAAAAACTAACAACAAAATTCCATTGGTTATTACATAGATTGGAATTGAAAATTGAATAAAGGTGAAAATCAAGTTGCTTATCAACGCAATAGCAAAGAAAATCCCGGAAACAACCCTGATATTTGTTGTTGCTCTTGATTTCTCAAAACTTATTCCGAAAGTAAATATTAATGTTACTGCAATAAACACAAAACTACCTGCACCCAAAAGTATTTTGTTTTCACTATCGTGAAAATTATACAAGGCATAAGCGATGAGTAAACTTATCGCTATGGCTATAATAGTTTGTACTAAATTTATTTTCATAATCTATTGATTTTGTTTAAATGGTGGTGGAGCTAAAGCAACCAATTTTAAAACTTCTGGCAATTTTTCTGCAATTTCCCAATTTGCTAAACCTGGTTTCCAAATGTATGTTTCTTTAACAACTTTTTTCTCTGCAATTAATCTAGATAATTCTTGCTCAGAAAATGGGCCGGCTTGCTTACCTTCAATTATTGCATAATAAAATTGTTGTGGGGCTGATTGCATTGGGTTCATTGCTCCAGGAACTTGCATATTTGTCATTGCTTGATTCATAGTTTGTACCATTTGTTGAGCAACTGCCAAGCTAATCCCGAATTCAACTAATCTGTTTATTGAAAAAAAACTATCTTCATTCATATGGTTATATTTTTACGGATTAAACATTTTGAGGATTAAACATCTGGTGGTGGCGGAGGTGGGGGTGGCGGAACTGCTTCAAACAAATTTGCGAGTTCTTGTACATTACCTGCTAATTCCCAATCTGCCATGCCTTGTTTCCAAACATAAGTATTTTTTGTCAGTTGTCCATTTTGTACCATTTGCTGTAGTTGTTGCCAATTAAATGGACCTGCTGTTTGACCGTTTACTGAAACACTATATTGGATTTGTGGAGGTGGGGGTGGTGTGTTTAGCTGTTGATTCATATTTTGTCCCATTTGGTTCATCATACCAGCCATTTGATTACCCATTGCACCTCCCATCATCATTCCTGTAATCAATCCAGCGGGGTTCATTCCTCCGCCTTCGCCCATGTCCATGTTACCCATATTTCCTAAACTTTCAGCTCCTGTTTTAAGAACCTCTGTTTGTTGATTGAGTGCATGAGTGCCGATAAAGTTGGTTTCGGTTTGTAGTTTCTGTGCCCTCTGTGATTCTTCTCTTTGAATACGCAATGTTTCATCCATATTTTGTGCATTAATATTTTGCATGTCTTCCATATTCTTTATATTAACATCAGCTTGGGCTAGTATGGTTTTTGTTGTTTGCTCGGCTGTTACTTTTCTTAACTCTGCATAACCCTCACTTTCTTTATCAACTTCAATAGCAGCAAGATCAAGTCTTTTCATATTTACACCAAAATCATTTTCAAGTATTGGTTTGAGGTAAGCAGCAACAATTTCATTAATTTCAAAAAGTTTTCGTTCCATTTGAAGAACTGGTATTCCTTTGTCAGCAGGAATATTCGTTATTACACCTTTAATATACCTTGTAACAGCATCTCTTATTTGTTTATTAAAATCTTCTATATCGAAGTTGATAAGTCTATTGAGTTTAATAAATCTTTTATAATCTGTAATATTAAAAGTAATTGTACCTCTTGCTACCA
>JAQVKX010000116.1 GCA_028694425.1 Candidatus Gastranaerophilales bacterium | reverse complement strand
ATCCCCGGCAACACAACGGCATGTGTTGCGATAGTTTACGACATAAACGGCAACCAAAAACCGAATGAGGTAGGAAAAGATATCGGCGAACTCAATGCGATACTTAATGGGGAAGATTGTGTTCAAGTAGGAAGTTTATGTGTTTATCCGAGAAATGTAACACACAGTGCAATTGATACAACAACGGACAAAACCTACGACAATACTATTTGTGGAGAGTCTCCTGATAATCAGTATTGTGCAACAAATCGTTGGGCAGGTGCAAAGAAAGCTTGTGATGATTTAGGTATGCATCTTGTAACTTTGGATGAATTAGAATATATACTTAGTTTTACAAAGAAAAATCTAGGTATAAAAAATTTCTTAGGAATTTCTGATGGTGGATGGTATTGGACACAAAAAGAAGTCAGTTGGAGTAGAGGTTGGAATATAGGTAAATATGGAGGCTATAGCAAAGGCATAACTTCTATTGCACAAAAAAATGCAGGGTTTGGTTTAGCTCGTTGTGTCAAGTAAATTAATTATTTAATATTTAATCATTTCGCGATTTAAAAAAACAAATTGGAAGCAAAATGTAGAGTGTAAACAGGGAACAGGAAACGAAGAAGAAGACAAGATGAGTGGATGCGTAGATGCGTGGAATAAAACTCAACACAATGTTCATTGCTCACCTTTAAAACCATTCAACTGTTCAACTTCTTTTCACGTTTCACGCTTTGCTTAACACAGCTCGTCAGCTAAAGTCAATACTTTATCCTTAAAATTACTCTTTCAAAAAGCTTTCATAATTTCTTGCAAGCAAATGAGTTCTCACTTGATTAATCAAATCAAGTGCAACTCCGACCATGATTATCAAAGACGTTGCCCCGATACCTTGCAAGGTTTTAATGTTGGTTATATAACTTGCAAACGAAGGTACAAGTGCAATTACACCAAGCCCCATTGCACCGATAAATGTGGTTTTGCTTAAAATTTTATCAAGAGCTTCAGCGGTAGGCTTACCGGGTTTAATCCCGGGTATGGAAGAACCATGTTTTTTTAAATTATTTGCAATTTCCTTCGGCTGCATATTCGGCATAATTGAAGCGTAAAAGAAAGTCAATATAACAATCAGTAAAAAATAAATAACATAATAAACTATACCGTCAGGATTTAACCATTGAGTTAAGTGCATTATAAAATTCTTAACCGCTAAATTATTAATATTTGTTTGCCCGACAACACTTAAAACCGTTGTAGGAAAAAGTAAAATCGCAATTGCAAAGATAATAGGCATAACCCCGCCCGGATTAAGTTTAAAAGGTATATGTGTGCTTACGCCGCCGTAAACCTTATTTCCTACTTGTCGTTTGGGATTAACTATAACAACTTTTCTTGTTGCTTCCTGCATTATAACAATAAAAACCATCGTAGCAAAGAAAATTGCCAACAAAACTACCAATCCGAGTTGCAAGCTTGAATCTCTTGCAACCATTTGTGCCGTTCTTGAAGCATAAATAGGAATTCCCGATAAAATACCTACAAAGATAATTAAAGAACCACCGTTACCTATTCCTTTTTCGGTTATAAGTTCCGAAAGCCACATTACAAGCATGGCACCTGCAGTCAACACTGTAACAGAACTTATAAAGAAAAGTCCGTGATTAACCCCCGGAAGTATTGCACCGGGCAATTTTGCCATAAACAGCATAAAAATTACCGATTGAAATACAGCCAAAACTGCCGTAAACATTCTTGTATACTGAGCAATTTTTCTTCTGCCCGCCTCTCCTTCTTCTTTTTGAAGTTTTTCCAAAGACGGAATTACAACCGATACCAACTGCATAATAATTGATGACGTAATGTAAGGACCTATCCCCAATGCAAAGATAGAAACTTTGCCTAAAGCACCGCCTGAAAACAAATCCAAAAAGCCTATGATATTGTTCTGAGCCGCCATATGGGAAAAAATCTCATTATTAATACCAAAAACAGGCATTTGAACCCCAAATCTGAAAGCCGCAATGATTATAAACGTAAAGATTAATTTTTCTTTCAAACCCGAGGCTTGCCACATTGACATTAAGTCTGATGTGGTAGGCATTTTAACTTTTTGCTGCATTATTTTTTCCTCTTTTCTGATTTTTCATAAAATTAGGAGTTACAATTATATAAGCTCAACCTTTCCGCCTGCTGCTTCGATTTTTTCTTTAGCTTGAGGCGTAACGTAACTTGCTTTAACCGTAACTTTTTTAGAAATTTCTCCGTTTCCGAGAACTCTTAAACCATCACAAGAAGGATGTGCTTTTTTAATTTCCTTTAAACTTGCTAAGGAAACTTCTTTTAATTTAAGTTTTTCAATCATGCCTACGTTAATTTCAGCATATTTAAGCTGATTAATAACCTTAAATCCTTTTAATTTGGGTAATCTTCTGTAAGCAGGCATTTGTCCGCCTTCAAAACCTCTTTTTGCAGAGCATCCTGAACGTTGACCTTCTCCGTTATGTCCGCGGCAACTTGTTTTTCCGTGACCTGATGAACGACCTCTTCCAACTCTTTTGGTTTTTGAAGTCGCACCCTTTGCCGGTTTTAAATCTGTTATGTTCATTTTGTTAATCCTTTCTAAAATTCTATGCTTAATGTTTTGGTGAAATGTGAAACGTGAAAAAGTGAAAGGATTTTTTATTCTTTTCACATTTCACATTTCACATTTCACTTATTCAACGATTTGCACCAGATGTGAAATTTTATTAACCATACCCAAAATTGTCGGGCTGCCTGAATGTTCCACTACTTGGTTTATTTTACTTAATCCCAAACTCTTGGCAACTTTGCGTTGAGAGTCTGATGAACCTATTAAACTTTTTACAAGTTTAATTTTTATTTTTTTTAATGCTGTTTTAGCCATTGTTACACATCCTTTATTTTACTTTTTTACGTCATGCTGAACTTGTTTCAGTATCTTTCACCCGATAGAGCCCGAAACAAGTTCGGGATGACACATTTGTAAGGTTCGCCTAAGCTCACCAACAACTGTGTCAATTCAATATTTCCGCAACCGTTTTACCACGCTTTTTAGCGATATCTTTGAACGGTGTTAAACTTTTTAATGCTTCCAAAGTAGCATTTGTAGCATTAAGCGGTGATTTTGAACCTAATGACTTACACAAAATATTTTCAATTCCGGCAAGTTCTAACACAGAGCGAACCGCACCGCCGGCGATAATTCCGGTACCTTTTGCCGCCGGTCTGAGCATTACGCTGCCCGCTCCTGAACGACCTACAATCGGGTGAGGGATTGTAGTTTTAAAAATAGGTACAGTTATAAGATTTTTTCTGCCGTCTGCAATTGCTTCTTGAATAGCAATAATTACTTCCGCTGCTTTAGCACAACCTACACCGACTTGACCTTTTTGATTTCCGACAATTACGATTGCTCTAAAGCTGAGTTTTTTACCGCCTTTTACAACTTTTGTAACTCTGCGGATTTGAACTACACGTTCAGTCCACTCGGAAGGTGGTTTTTCTTCCTGATTTTCAATTCTTTTTCTTCTCGATTTTTGCCCTGATCTTGATCTTGAACCCTTTAAAACAGTTACATTTTCTTCGACTGCTTCAGTAGTTTCATCCTTCTTTTGTGCAACAGTCGTTTCTTCAGCTGTTGTTTCAACTTCCTCGACAGTTTCTATGCTTGATTCTTCAATCAATTCTTCAATTTTTTCTTCTTTCACTGTTATTTACCTTTCTGCTTAGTGACAACTTTTTATTTTAACTAAATACTCCAAAACAAAAGCCCTGTATGCTTTTTCATACTTTAGCCATTTAGAAATGTATTTAATTATGCTTTCTGACAAGACTATCGTATAACAAACATTTTTTATTTGCAAACTTTTTTTAAAAAGGGGGAAATGGAAAGGAGGAAAGAATTTTAGCTGAAAGGTTTTCTTGGATTGCTTCGTCAGGGTACCATACTTTAAATCCAATTCTACAATTAAGTTCACCCCTCCTAGCAATGACATGAACGGCTTTAGCAGAGGTCTGAAACATTTACCCCCCTCGCAATTGTAAAAGTCAAATAATTAGTTACCTTTATTTTTAAGTTATTAAGAAATGTTAATTTTTTCATAAAAGTAGCAAAAAATATTTTTTCCGTTTTTATAATATTGTAATAAAAAATGGAGGTAAAATTATGCAAGTAACACCCGTAAGATTGGCTAACTATTCAGTAAGCCCAAAAGTACAAAGTACTCAACAACAAAAAAAAACAAACACCTAATTTTGAAGGTACGTTTAAAATAGTTATTCCTAAAGGAGTTAATGAATATGCCGTTTTAGGAAAAATAATATTTGATTTAAAGCAAGCTTTTAGGTTCGTAGTTCAAGATTTTGATGATGGTTCAAAAATTATGACTGCTAAAGTAGCGAAAGCTTTAGATGCAAAAATAGTAGCATATGTTAACAAATTAAGTGGAATTATAAGCACCGATGAAGGAACGGCAGTTTTGGAACATATGCCTGAGGCAGCAATCAAAGCTTAGGCTATCTCATCGCTAATTGTCGTTGATAGAAGCTGTTGTTTGCAATAGATTCTCTTATCAAATTTTGACCCGGGGTTGATGCTTCATACAATGCAGCCAGTTTATTTTGGCGTTTTACCAAATCGTCACAAGCATTTGCACTTACTCTGCTTCTCAGCTTAATCCAAGTTTGGGCTTCTGTGGTTGTTGCTCTTACTTCTTCATCCATTGTAGCTTGAGGCAGTTGGTGAACGCTTTCGTGTGCAATTAAAGCAGCAATTGCTTCGCTTGGTGAACTTCTGAATTTTGAATTTATTAATATATAATTGTTTCCGCAATCATCGGTTGATGCTACAGCATAGTGTTTTGCATAAGAAAAAGACATTAAAGTCAAATCATAAAAAATGATTTTTGTGGAATTTCTGTCAAGTCTTGAAAAAACATCGCTTGCTCCGATACTTTCAAGAATTTCCAATGCTGCAAGCACCTTACCATCATCTGAATATTTATCAAAGTCTACAGCTATTGCTTTATTTGTGCACAGCAAAAATAATGCTATTATCACTAATAGAAATTTTTTCATTTTATACCCTTAAACGGACGACTAGTTACTTTTTGATATTTCCTAGACTATCTAGTCGACCTTTGAGGTATAATTCTTTAATTTTTTATCCGTTATTTTAAGAAAATGTAACAATTTAAATAGTGAATGGTGAATGGTGAATAGAAAAGAAGACAAGAGGTGTGGATGCGTAGATGCGTAGAAAATAAAAACTACGCCTCCACACCTCTATACCCCTTGTCTTCTTTTTCGTTTACCCTGTTTCCTGTTCACTTTATTCCACCGGCAAATAAGATTGTGTATAGCAATAATCTTCCTTAAACCCGAGATGGCGATACATTTTAAGTGCCTGATAATTATCCGTTTCGGTTGTTGTATTGATTTCCTTAAACTGTCTTTGACTTGACTTAACCCAATCAGAAAGAGTCAGAAGAGATTTTTTAAGTAAATGTTTTGAAAGTCCTTTCCCTTGATGTTCCGGTACAATAGCAAAAATAGGAATATTGGCAATCTTTCCGCCTGTAATATTTACAAAGCAAAACCCGCAAAGCTGCTCTTTGTAAAGCAAAACGCTTGAAGCTTCAGGCAAAAACTCCCCGTATGTACCGTAAACAATTTTTTTTAAAATATCTCTCGTACCCTCAAGGGATTTAAATCTCGTGTCAAAAAGCGCATCGGAGGTATTCTTAAATGCTTCATGAACAATCGGAATTGATTCTTCAAGATATTCATCCGACCAGAATACTATTGTATAGTCCGTATCTTTTTCTTTCAAAATGGCATTGTGCAAAATAGTGTCAGAATTGCTGTTTTCAAACATAAATCTCAAAACGGCAAGCCCGACCAACTTAAATCCGTAATGAACTATATCGGCAACAAAACCGCCTTGAGAACCTATCATTGGATAACAAACTATTTTTTCTTCACGCTCTTCTTCTGTTTCTTCCAAAAATTTCTCGAGTAAAATTTTCCTTTTTACAATTAAGTCCTCATCACCCAAGCAGTGAATAACGTTTAATTCAATTGCCTCGGAAATTACTGTTGTATATGCTAAAAATGCGGTAGGGATTTGATTTTCCAACAATACAATACATTTTACCAGATTTTTTTCTATAGAATCAATAAAATCTTCATAACTGAGAGGTTCTAATTCAAACTTATAATCATCTACAGCCGCAATTCTGAAATCACTGTAAACTCCCGCGAAAATTTTGTATAATTCTTTGGTAAGAGATTTTGCTTCGTAAATTGTGCTTGATACCATCCTTTATTTCCTTTTGCCAATTATGTCATGCTGAACTTGTTTCAGCATCTTATCAATGTGGTTATTGGATAGATCCCGAAATAATTTCGGGATGACAATTAATCATGTATACATATGGTGCATTTTTTCTTTTTTGGTTTCCATATATTTTTCATTATAGCAATTAATATCAGGTTCTAAATTAACTATATCATGAATTTTTAGGCCGTAACCTTCAAGTCCGATAATTTTTTTAGGATTATTGGTGATTAAATTAAAATTATTATACCCTAAATCAAGAATTATTTGGGCACCTACTCCATAATCTCTTAAATCAGGTTGGAAACCCAATGAAATATTGGCTTCAATAGTATCCTGACCCTTTTCTTGAAGAGCATATGCCTTAATCTTATTTACCAAACCGATTCCGCGGCCTTCATGGTTTTTTATGTAAATAACAGCACCTTTACCCCATTCATCAATCATTTGCATCGCACGATGAAGCTGAGAATTACAATCACATTTTAAGCTATGGAAAACATCCCCCGTCAAACATTCACTGTGAACACGAATCAG
>JAQVKX010000115.1 GCA_028694425.1 Candidatus Gastranaerophilales bacterium | reverse complement strand
AAGATATCCAAAAAGTTTCCCAAAGTTTGAATAACTTGGCTCAGGAGATTCCAACTCATCCTCAATCAAGTTTTGAAACACCTGCAAATACTTTATATCAAAGTAATCCTTTTGCAAATGAAGGTTATGTTCCAAACATTCCTGAAACTCAATCTTACGGTGCAGAACAATTATCAAACAGTCCGTTTATACAAAATACGGAACAAACTTCACCACAAATGGTTGCATCTTCACCATCAGTTAATCCGTTCATACAAAACAGTGAACAAAATTCACCACAGATAGTCGCGTCTCAACAATCGGCAAATCCTTATATTTCAAGTCCAATCTTAAGCCAACCATCGCCAAATAATCCTCAATTTGCATATAATCCTTTTGGTTCAGGTCTGCCAATGAATAATTACTTAGGAATAGACCCGTTGGTATATGAGCAAATGATGAAAATAGGCAGTAATGATTTTATGGATCAAGATCTTATGGGCTCAAATGTAGGATTAGCTTAGGTTATAGAATTTTAAAGCAAGAGTTATATGCTTCAAGTTCAGGGAAGTATTTCGAGGCTTCTCCCGCTATAGCAATTTCTTGCTGTAATATTTTTAAATAGTCATCAGTAATTGGAATTTCACGATACCCATGTAAATCAGACTGTTTAACTAATTTGTATGGTTGACCATTTTTTACAAGAACCCATCTACGACCACCTTCTTGGTAGCTAACCAAGTTTTTTTCTGCATCAAAATTATATTGTATCTTGCCTGCTGCAATAGCGAAAGTAGAATCAGGGTGTATGAATATTGATACTCCATGCGGTGAATCAGGAGAAAGTTTTATTGTACCGGAACCGTCGCGGTGATGTTCTATTCTACGAACTGTTCTTTCTTGAGCATCATAGTCAGTTCTTCTAAAATGGAAACCGTCAGCACAGAAAACATCTTGATAATAACCTTCTTTTTCGCCATTTTTAAGGTATTTTGGTGCAAAAACAACATCATAACCGTTATCGTATTTATGAAAAGTTGTTATTGCATCTCCCTTTTCATTATAGGTATATGAAGTAGTAAAACTAGGTTTGCCTGTTTTATAATCAAATTCTTCATCTTTTACAATGTTTCCTGTTTTAAGGTCAAAAGTTTTTCTATCTAATACTATACCATTACTATAGCGGGTTTCAGATAGTTTTATTCCGACAGAGGTATCTGTTTTTTCAACCAAATATGGTTCCCCCATATCAAAATGAATAGTAGTCCTTTGATTTTGACCGGATTTAAAATTAAGAGTTCCGCATCTGCGACCGAATACAAATCTATTTCCTCTTTTTATCGGTAATGTTTCTGCATTATGATATGACACTATTGCATCACCTGTTGTTGGCAAGATAAAACGTTTTCCTTCGGGGAGGATTAACATTATTTGGTTAACTCTAAAGTCTCTTGGTTTAAAAGGTTTTTTAGTAAAAAAACTTACAGGATTCCTGTTAAAAACAACACCATCGCCTCTTACAAAAATATCCGGTCTGCTTCTTAAATTCATTGCATTAACAAGTTTTATTATGCCTTGCGGGAGCCCAAATTTCCTGCCGAAAGATGTTTCATTTTGTTTTTTTGAATGTTTTGGGCACGAATAACTATTTATTGGAGATATTGCTAACATAATAATTTTCCTTTAATTTTTAAAATCTTAAATACCTCACATGCTTTAAAACATGTAAAAAGTTTTTTTTGTTATTTTGAAGAAAATTATTTTATTTTCGTTACAAAAATTTATTTATCCTAACAAAATTCCTGCAATGCAGGCGGACATATAAGATGCTAAAGTACCGCAAATTAAAGCACGGACACCCAAACGGGAAAGGTTTTTTCTTTGATTAGGGGCAATTTCTCCTATACCCCCGATTTGGATGGCTATTGAGCTTAAATTTGCAAAACCGCAGAGGGCAAAACTTGCTATAATAAAGCTTTTATCGGAAATAACATTCTTAATTGAAATTAAATCAACATATCCGAGCATTTCGTTTAAGATAAACTTTGTGCCTAGCAAGGAACCTACCGTGCTTGCATCTTTCAGCGGAGCACCCATTAAGTAAGCAAAAATGGCAAAAAACTTGCCCACAATAGCTTTCATGGAGAGATGATTTATATCAAGTCCTACAAAAGCCAGATTTAAGTGTATAGCGTTATGCAAAAAAATTCCGAACTTGCACAAGAACCAATCAAGCATGGCGATTAGGGCAACAAATCCGAGCAAAACACCGATTACTTTTAAAGAAACATTTAAACCGTCTGTTGCTCCTCTTGCGATTGAATCGATTACATTAACATGAGTTCGTCTTTTGCTTATTTTAACTTCGTTTTTGGTCTGTGGCTGTCCGTCTTCGGGATAAACTATTTTAGAAATCACCAAAGCCCCCGGTGCTGCCATTATTGATGCTGCCAAAAGATATTGTGCAGGAATCCCCATGCCTACATAAAGTGCCATTACACCGCCCGAAATACATGCCATGCTTCCGGTCATTGAGGCTAGAATTTCGGAACGGGTTAAGTTTGGAAGATAAGGTTTTATCATAAATTGTGCCATAACTTGTCCTACAAAAGAGCTTGCTACATTTGAAAGTGCTTCTGCACCGCTTACGTCCATTAATTTGTACATGGCTTTGCCCAAAACCGCAACAACTCTTTGCATAATCCTGTAATAGTACAGAATATTAACTATAACAGCTATTAAAATCAGGGCAGACATTAACTGAATTGCAAAAACAATCGAGCCCGGACCGAATAATTCGTTTAATTTTATGGCATTGTTTAAAGGACCGAACAAAAAACTCGCTCCCTGATTAGCAAAATCAAGGATTTTTTGTATAAACAAACCTATGCCGCCAAAAATAATCTGACCCAACGGAGTTTTTAATATAAAAACCGCCAATAAAATTTGGAGCAAAAAGCCCATGCCGATGGTTTTTAAGTTGATGGCTCTTTTATTATTGGACATTAAAAATGCTACCAATAATATAAAAATTATACCGAATATTCCGAAAAATCTGTCCATAATCATCCTTTACTATTTTCTTCAGGTACAGGCAGCCCCAACCTTTTTAGAGGAATATAATTAAAATAATAATCGCATCCTACACTGTGAATATAATCTAAAACATCTTTATATGGATGTTTTCTAAACCAATCATTTAAAATATAAATATATTCTACCTCAACATTTAAGGATGATAAAAGTTTTTTATACTGTTTTTTCTTAAAGTCACAAGTTTGAAGTTTTTCATCAACCGAACCTCCTACTTCTTGATATTTGCATTCAATAATATAAAAAACATTGTTTAATAATACATATATTGAACTATCCGGCAAAAGCCTTTTTGAGATATATTTTGACCAATCAATTTTTTCTCTTTTTAAAAACTTATAAAGGTCATGTTTCACAAAAATATAACCTACTTTTTTGTCTTTATAAAATACCGTATTGTTATTATCTACAGAATAATCATTCATAGCATTTAATAAAGTTTTTAGGTCAGTTTTACCTTCAAAAACCAATCCCGTTCTTGTATTTCCACCACCAATTCCATTCTTTTTCATACTAATAAAACCTCCGGTTTTTTGATTCATTCACTCCCAAATCTGAGCATAAACGCTCCGTTTTGTCTCGCTCATTCATCATAATTTCTTACTAAAACTTCTGTAATTTTACCTCTTGCATTTGCATTTGCGTTAATTTGTCTTGACGCAAATACTTTTTTAATTGTGTACGCTGAATACAATTCATTTATTAACGGTGTATCTGAATTTGATAACAAAAAATAAACTCCTTTTGCATCTAATTCGTCACAAACTTCTCTAAGTTGAAACTGCATATCAACATCAAAACCTTCCTTAGTATATGAAGTAAAACTTGATGTTTCAGTTAAAGGAACGTAAGGCGGATCAAAATAAACAAAATCGCCTTTTCTTACTTCATCCAAAATTCCAGTGAAACTTTTACATTCAATCTGCGTTTTCTTTAATAATTCAGAACAATTATATAAATTATGTTCATCAACTATTCTAGGATTTGAGTAATTACCAAAAGGAACATTAAATTGACCTTGAGAATTTACGCGGTATAATCCATTAAAACAAGTGCGATTCAAATATATAAATCTGCTTGCTTTTTGCACATTTGTCCATTTTTTATACGCCGGTTTTCTGTCAATTTCTCTAATTTTTAGAAAATATTTTTTGCTGACTTCATGCTTTTGTAAATCTTCAATTAATGCTTCTACATCGTTTTGTATAACGGAATAAAGATTGATAAGTTCTTCATTTACATCTGAGATATAAGCATTGTCAGGCTGTAATTCAAAAAACAAAGCACCTCCTCCGATAAACGGCTCAAAATAGCGGTTAAAATATCTAGGCAGATTTTTTGTCAAATCAAACAGTAACTGTCTTTTACCGCCAGCCCATTTTACAATCGGATATGTTAAATCTTGTGCTTTTTCTAAAACTACCGCCATGGCACCTCTTGTTATTTAAATTTGCTTAAAGCCCTTTGTATTTCCTCTTTTAGAATATCCATATGTTCTTTTTTGCCAAAATTGTATAATTCATTAAAGTTTTGAAATAGGCATATTGTTGTACTTTGAAAATTTTTATACCGCTTCAATTCATGTATTTAAAAAAACTTTCTCTCCCCAGTGCCCTGATGGAGCAGTTAATTCTTTTATTAGTGTAAAATAATTTTCAAACTCTTGTTGTTTTATTTTTTTCTTGTCTTGCCAAACATATATAGCACTAGAAACTGCAATTGTTAATATCGACAAAACAGTCAATATATCATTTATATTAATTTTATAGTCTCCAAATACTACCGCCATGCCAGTTCTTTCTCCCTTTTTTTGAACTCAGGCAAATCCTCAAACCTCTTTATTGAAAGGTCTAAGTACTCTTTTTCTGTATCTATTCCCACAAAACCTCTGCCTAGCTTTATAGCCATTATACCAGTTGTGGAGCTTCCTGTAAACGGATCAAGGATTAAATCTCCTTTGTTAGTGCTGGCAAGGATTATCCGTTTTAACAATTCTAAAGGTTTTTGAGTCGGATGCTTGCCAAATTTCTTTTCAAAAGATTTTAACGCGCCAATAGCCCAAGCTGAACGCATTTGTTTTTCGGGCTTTTTAAGAATGTCATCACCCCAATCACCTTTTGTCATTGCTTCATAGTTAAATGTATGTTTTGCTTTTTTATCTTTTATTGCCCATAACAGTGTTTCATGGCTTGCGGTAAAGTATCTGCAACTCAAATTAGGTGAAGCGTTGGGTTTAAACCAAATAATATCGTTTAAAATTTTATAATTAGCTTTCTGCAAGGCAAAACCACATAAATAGATTGAATGATATGTTCCGCTAATCCAAATAGTTCCATTAGGTTTTAAAACCCGCTTGCAAGCGGTAATCCAGTCTAAGTGAAACTGAAAATCTTCATCAATTCCTTTGCTTGCATCCCATTTGCCTTTGTTAACAGAAACGGCTTTGCCGGCATGACAAGTGAATCCACCATTAGAAAGATGATAAGGAGGGTCAGCAAAAACCATATCGAAAGTATTTTCTGGCATTTCTCTCAACACTTCCAAACAATTCCCCAATATCAATCTCAAATTCTTTTTTTCATAGTATTTCTGCATAATTGAATCTGAATTTTATCTTACTAGCGTTGCTATCACACTTACCGCTAAAGCTTGAATTACGCTTAAAACCATTAATGCCACTATCGGCGAAATATCCAGCCCGCTTATCGGCGGAATAAATTTCCTAAAAATGTCCAAATAAATATCCGTTATTTCCCTTATGGATTTTAACGGCTGCTGATACCAGTCTATACTTGGTATCCAGGTTAAAAATATCCTTAAAATTATTAATAAATAATAAAAATAAAAAAAATTATTTACAATTTTTATTGCCAGCATTGGTTCTTCTCCTAAACTTGTGAGCACGCCATTGTTTGACCGCAATTACAGATCAATCTTTCTTCCGGGATATTCTCAATCATTGTGAACAAGAGTCTTTTCAATTTTTCAAGATTTGAATTAAATACTTTAATAACTTCATGATGAGAAACAGGCGGTACATCACCGACTAATCCAGCATCATAATCGGTAATTAAAGAAATATTTAAAGGACACATATCCATTTCTTTTACAAGATAATTTTCAGGGAAAGCGGTCATGTTAATAACTTCCCAGCCTTGATTTGTGAAGAATTTAGATTCTGCTTTGGTCGAAAATCTCGGACCGTTTATTACAACAACAGTTCCAGTTTTATGAGCAACAATTCCTTCTTGCTGTGCCGTTTTTAAAGCTAATTCCCTTAATTCCGGACAGTATAAATCAGCCGGAGACGGGTGGCTGACAATAGGACCTTGTATTGTTGTTGATATTCTTCCGTCTGTCCAGTCTATAAATTGGTCGCAAATGACAAATTCACCGGGTTGAATATGTTTTTGCAAACTCCCGGCGGCACATGGCGAGATAACTCTTTCAACTCCCACTGATTTCATTGCCCAAACATTTGCTCTGTAATTTATTAAGTGAGGCATGATTGTATGATTACGACCATGACGGGGCATGAACGCCACTTTGTGCTTGCCGATTTGCCCTATAAACAAACTATCACTGGGCATTCCATAAGGAGTTTCCATCTTAATCTCTTCAATATCATCCAAAAACTTATAAAATCCGGATCCTCCGAATACTCCGATTTTTACTAATTTTCTCTGTTCCATTTATTATTATTCTCCCATCTTTACTTTTCTTAACGTTTTCTCAATCCCCTATTTTTTCTTTGTTTCTTCTCTCTTCTTAATTATACATTTTAACACAAAAATGCATCTAAGTTGATTTTTTTTATTTTTTGTATTAAGATAATATTATAAACTTTTTCCTTAGGGAAAATTAAGAGCACTTTTGTACGTTCAATATATGAACTCAAAGAGTTTTTAGGGGCAGGAAGGTCTTTCTAAAGATCGGAAG
>JAQVKX010000114.1 GCA_028694425.1 Candidatus Gastranaerophilales bacterium | reverse complement strand
GGATAAGTGCAGAAAGAAATAGAGTTCAAAGAGAGATTTCTTATATGCAAGATGACCTTGCCAGATGCTCCAGCATTTGGAACAATGCCATTGAAGTTGTCGGTCAATCCGTGTCGAATTCTCTTGCGAATGCTCAAACTTCTATCATGATGCAACTCGGTATGGCAGGTATGAACGGTAATAATCCTATATTAGGAATACAGAATCAAGAAATACCTCCGCAAATACAAATGGAATTGCAACGTCAAATGATGGCAATTGCAAAAGCTCAAGAAGGCTGGACTACAATAATGTCAGTACAGAAAAAACAAATCGAGAAAACCTTCGGTAAAGTTGATAATCTTGCACTCAGAGAATTAGAACAAAAAGAGAGAGACTTAGATTTTAGGCAACAAGCTATACAAGCAGAATTACAAGTATTGACAGAAGAAGAAAAATCCTACGATGAACTTATGAAAGCAGAAGCTAAGAGTGCAGCACCTAAATTCGGTGTAGGCTAATTTAAATAATCATATATAAAAAAAGAGATTGCTTTCGCAATCTCTTTTTTATGTTTCTTTTCTCGTTATAGCATCAATATTCTTTGAAATTCGGGAATGAATTACATTAGCTTTGTTCAAATAAGCAGTGAGTTTCTCATAACGTTCGTCCGTTTCACCATACGGAGCACGCATAGTTACCAGTTCATCAACGCTTAAATTTATGCTGCATAAATTTTCCAAAGCTTCTTTAAGAGATTGAGAACAGCTTATTTTCTTTGAAACAGCAGCTAAAATCTTTTTTGAAACAAAATCTTTTGTTTTTGAAAACACTTTTGTTTTTTTATTTGCGGTGAAAGCGAAAGCAGATGATATTTGTCCTGCAATTCTTGCACTAAGCCCCAGTTCGGAATATTTTTTATTAAGTTCTACTAATTCTTCTTCGATTTTTCTTTTTCTCTCTTTTAAGTCAGATATTTGCAATGATGCTCCCAAACTCTGTAATGCAGCGATTTCACTATTCATTCTTGATAGTGTATTTTCTAATACGCTCATTTTATGCTCAATCTTTAACATTTCATCGGAGATTGCCTGATAAGCATTGTTTTCCAAAATGGTTGAGTCGTAATCGTTAATTCTGCTGCCTTGAGAAGAAGTATGGGTATTCAAATTAAAATCGGCAGGTGCCTCAAAAAAATTACCACCTGTATGAGCGGCCGACGATTTTACAAAGATATTATTAGGTTTAACTTTACCGAATTTTATTTCCATATTTACATAATAAACAAGTTTTGTTTATTTTTGACCCTTCGTGCGGGGGATTTTACTAAAAGCAAAAAGAAGTTGAATGGGTGAAGGGGTGAATAGTTTTATTTAAAGACTACGCTTCTACGCATCTTGTCTTCTTTTCCGTTTACTTTTTACTTTTTGCCTTTTGCATTTTACTTTTTGCTTTTCGCCATAATTCTTCAAATTCTTCAAAAGAATACTCTTCTAATGGTTTTGAGGCTAATTCTTCCATTTTTTTGAAACGTTTAATAAATTTCTTATTGGCTTTTAAAAGTGCTTGTTCGGCATCAAGTTTATGCCAACGGGCAAGATTTACGACTGCAAATAGAATATCTCCCATTTCTTCTTCAATATGCTCTAAGTTAGAAGCGTTACAGGCTTCTTGAAATTCTTTCAACTCCGAATAAACGCAATCGTACAAAGTTTCTATGCAATCCCATTCGAACCCGACTTTTACCGCTTTTTTACTGATTTTTTGGGCTGACATTAGAGCGGATTGAGATTTTGAAATCCCGTCCATTATTGAGCTTCGGTGAGTTTTTTCAGTTTTCTTAATTTGTTCCCAATTATCGATGATTTCTTGAGTTGAATTAACATTAATATCGCCAAAAACGTGGGGATGACGGCGAATTAACTTTTGATTAAGCTCTTTTGCAACATCATCAATGTTAAAAATATTGTTTTCATCGGCGATTTGTGAATGCAAAAGTACTTGAAGCAAAACATCTCCGAGTTCTTCTTTAAGATGTTTCATATCGTTATTGTCAATCGCATCAACTGCTTCATAAGCTTCTTCAAGCATATTAGGTTTTAGGGATTGGTGAGTTTGCTCCCTATCCCATTGACAACCGTTTTCCGAGCGCAATATTCTTATTGTTTCAATTAATTCTTGTAAATTTTTCATTTTAACTTTATGTTGGTGGGATAGTAATCCCACCCTACCTAACTACCTAACCATTTGGTCGACTGTCATAATCAAAATTCCCTTTCCGCCGAGTGCTTTAAGGTGTTGAATACTATCATAAACCTTATCCGCATCAACCACAACATGGATTACGACGTGTTTATCGTCATTCATAAGTGTCATTACGGTAGGCGAAGAAAGCCCCGGTAAGAATGACTTAATCTCGTCCAAAGCTGCTTTTGGCACATGAGCCATTAAATATTTTTTCTCACGTGCGTCAATAACCGCATTTAAAGCTCTCAAAAGATGTTCTGTATTTTCTTTTTGTGTTGCCGACAAATCTTTTCTCGCAATAACAACAGCCGAAGAACTTAAAATTTTATCAATAACCTTAAGTTTATTGGATTTGAGCGTTGACCCGGATGAAGTTATATCAACTACAACATTTGCAAGCCCGAGCCTTGGTGTAATTTCCGTTGCACCGGAAACTTCAATAATTTTAGCTTTTTTACCGAGTTTTTCAAAGTAATCTCCGGCAATGTTCGGAAATGACGTTGCGACTTTAATTTCAACCGGTAAATCTTTTGCGGTCTCATAATTGTCCTCTTCTTTAATTTCAACGACCATTTCACATTGCCCGAAGTCCAAATCCATTATTTTATCGACATTAGCACGGCTTTCCACTACAATATCAAGCCCTGTAAATCCGATATCTGCAACTTCATCTTCGACAAATTTGGGAATATCCTGAGTTCTGACAAAAATCAGAGAATATTTGCCGTCACGTGTTGTAACCTGCAAAGTTCTTTCGCTTTTTGAAGGGAAATTAAGCCCTGCATCACTAAATAGTTCATATATTTTTTCCGACAACCGCCCTTTGTTGGGGATTGCAATTCTAAGCTGTTCCATACTTGCCTCGCTTTATGATGGTGGGATAGTAATCCCACCCTACTCCTATACTCACTTTATGACGGTGGGTTAGGGAATCCACCCTACCTCCGGTCTCGTTTTAAGTGGGTGAATAGTAATCCCACCGTACTTCATTTTGTTCAACCATTATATGATACAATAAAAATGATGTTCTATAAAAATCTATTTTTTTCTTCAGGAAAAAGTCAAAAAAGTAACAAAAATTAACATTTGTGTTATTTGCACTTGTTTTTTTATAAAATCTTATTGAGGGAATATTATGGAATGGATTTTAAATTTATTATATTTTTATATCGCAGCGTATACGCTGTTCTTTTTGGCAATGTCTGTTAAAAACCTTAATGATAAATTACTTAGAATTCAACAAAGATATAGCGGGACGGGAACAACTAATAACCTTTGTATCATTATTTATTCTCACAATGATGAAGTTCATTTGGAAAATCTTGTCAAACAATTAAAAAATCAGGATTATCCGAGTGGAAGTTTTTCAACTTATATTATTTTAGACAACTGCAGTGATAACTCGGAAAAACTTTTTGTAAATAATAATTTTGCACAAATTATTAACATAAAAGATCAGGGGACAATAGGCAAAGATCAGGCACTTTCCATATTATTGGAAAAATTATCGGCTGTTCAAAATTGTAATGCTTACGTGTTTTTAGATTCAAACAGGTACATAGAACAGGATTTTTTGCAATCAATTAACGCAGCCCTCACAGATGCTTCCGTAATAAGCGGTTCAACTATTTTATTGTGTGATGAGCCTAAATTAAGACAAAAAATTAAAATGGTTTTTCATAAATATTATACAAATTTTATCCTGAAAGCACGTTCTTTAATGGGATTAGCCGTAACTATAGACTCTGATATATTAATTATGCGTCAGGATTTGGTTGAAAAAATCGGCTGCATTGACTTTCAGAATATAAATTCTGAGTTAAAATACAGTTTATTGTTATCAAAAATCGGCTGCAAATGCACATTTAATCCGAATATAAAAACTTATATGAACGTGAATGAATTTGACTTAAGAATACCGTCTTTAAGCACAAGGCTTTCTTTATTTAAAAATTGTTTTACTCAAATTTGGTCAAGGAATTTTGTGTTTAATGAACATGTTATGTCGCTTTTAACGCCAAACGTTTTATTATTGGTTTTTGCTTATGGTTATTTGCTCAAATATTCTTATAAATACTATTTTATAGTTGATTTCTCGATTGTACTGATATCATTTGCTTTATTGATTTTAGGCTTTGCAATCAGTCTGCTGAATTCAAAACTTCAGGCAAAGGAAATTTTTTATCTTTTCTTATACCCGTTTTACTCAATGGGGCATATATTCAAGAATTTCCCGTTGTGCAGGAAAATCAGAAACACAATTAAACAAAGAAAATCATCTGCAGAAAATGGTGAAAAATTAACTGTTGACGTATCTGTGACAGACGGCAAGAACAATATAGCGTGTAAACTTGAATTAATCTCCGAGAACGGACTTGCAAAAGTTAAATTTATGTTTAAAAATAAAACATTTGCAACTTCAACTCATCTGAGAATGTTTGATGCAATAACCGAGTTAACCAAGAAACTTGAAGAATACGGATTTGTATTGAAAATTTGCCAATGCTGTACAAATTTTTCTTCAAATATTGACGGTTCTACAAATATGGTTAAAGGGTTTTGCAATTATAAATTTTCGAACAGCAGTGGCGAGCAAATCCCAACTCTACTTTGGAACTCCTGCAGAGGATTTAACCAAAATAAAGGTGCAAACTTTATTGAAGAGATTTTGCAATGACCTTAATAGATACCCATTCACATATTGATATGCCTGAATTTGAAGATTTAGACAAAGTTATTGCCAATGCACAATCGTTTGGTGTTGAAAAAATTATCATACCGTCGGTTGACGTAAATTCGTTTGCAAAAGTTATTGAGATTGCAGATAAGTATGAAGGTATTTATTGTGCCTTGGGAATTCACCCTTCAGAAGCACAAAATGCCAAAGAAGAAGATTTTGTTAAACTTGCGGAACATTGCAGCAATAAAAATGTAGTTGCAATAGGTGAATGCGGTTTGGATTATTATTGGGATAAAACATTTATTACTGAGCAAAAAGCGGTTTTTTTAAAGCAGATTATATTGGCAAAAACTCTAAAAAAAACGCTTATAGTGCATGACAGAGAAGCCCATAAGGATTGTTTTGATATGCTGACCCAAAATTTATCCGGCGAAATTCCTATTGTTATGCATTGTTTTTCGGGAAGTTTAGAATTTGCTCAAGAATGTATTAAGAAAGGTTTTTATATCGCATTAGGGGGCGTTGTAACCTTCAAGAACGCAAAGAAAGTTCATGAGATAGCCAAACATATTCCCCTCGATAAATTATTGCTGGAAACGGACGCTCCTTATCTTGCACCGGAACCTTATCGCGGAAAAACTAATGAACCGGCTTATGTTAAATATGTGGCGGAAAAGATTGCCGAAATAAGAGGCATTTCATTTGATGAAATCGCTAGAATAACTACTGATAATGCAAAAGAGGTTTTTGGAATTTGAAAAAAGAACGTTTAGATAAAATCTTGGTTGATTTAGGATATTTTGATACAAAAAGCAAGGCTTCTGCTGCTATTTTAGCGGGTAACGTAAAAATTAACAGCGAAGTTATAACCAAGGCAGGGTTTCAAATAGCTCCCGAGAAAAAACTTGATATTGAAATAAAATCAATGCCGTATGTTTCACGCGGCGGGTTTAAACTTGAAAAAGCATTGAAAACATTTGACGTTAAAATCCAAGACAGGATTTGTATTGATGCAGGAGCTTCAACAGGAGGATTTACTGATTGCTTATTGCAAAACGGAGCAAAAAAAGTTTATGCGGTGGATGTGGGTTACGGTCAACTTGCTTGGAAAATCAGAAATGATGAAAGAATTAAGGTAATTGAACGGACAAATATTAAAAATTGTGCTTTTAGCGATATTTATTCGGATGCAGATGAGCTTGCAGACCTTCTTGTAATGGATTTGTCTTTTATTTCCATTGAAAAAGTTTTATCCAATCTTAAAAAACTACTAAAACCCGAATTTCATGAAATGATTTGCTTAATAAAGCCTCAATTTGAAGCAGGAAAAGACCTTGTAGATAAAGGAGGCGTGGTTAAAGATAAAAACGTGCATATTGAAGTTATAAATAATGTTATTAATTTTGCTCAAAAACTCGGTTATGTAGTTTTAAACTTAACTGTTTCCCCTATAAAAGGACCTTCAGGCAACATTGAATATCTGATTCACATTGCAACAGAAGGTGATGGAATAGATTTTTCAGTGAAGGATGTTATCGCAAACTAAAATCACGGAATGATTACATATTTAAACAATAACTTACTTGACACAACGAACTATACCAGAAGAATCTTTAGTACTAGTAGTAAGAGAAGGACCATTAATAGCATTACGCCACCATACACAACGTGCAATATACCCGGAATATGTTTCAGTACCATTGCTGGATGACCAATAGAAACCATTTACTCCTGAAAGATTTTTAATCCCTGCATTTTTATTTACAGCAGTAAGAATATATTTTAATTCATTAACTGAAGGTAAATGCCATCCCATATCTTCACAAACTTTTACTGCACCTGCCCAACGATTATCTCTTATACTTCCATCGGGAGTATAAACAAAAGTACCATAAGGAGAATAACTTACATTAGTTTTAGAAATGCACATACTCCCTACTCGAACACAATCGTCATCACCCAGTACCGCATTGAGTTCGCCGATATCTTTTCCTACCTCATTCGGTTTTTGGTTGCCGTTTATGTCGTAAACTATCGCAACACATGCCGTTGTGTTGCCGGGGATGAAGCTTTTGCCCGTGCTTCCGCCTTCTCCGTAAATCGAGCCCTCGTTATTCGTCCAGTC
>JAQVKX010000113.1 GCA_028694425.1 Candidatus Gastranaerophilales bacterium | reverse complement strand
GTGAATAAGTGATTAAGAAGTTGAATGGGTGAATGGGTGAACAGGTGAACGGTTTCGTTTAAAAACTACGCATCTACGCATCTTGTCTTCTTTTCTGTTTACCGTTCCCTGTTCCCTTACATTATTTTAAAACCCGTAAATATTATTTTTTGCTACTAAATTTAAAAAATATGAGTTTACGAAAAAAGTTCCTTTTTCCTGTAAACTCTGATGTCCGGTTTCAAACCTTGCCGCCGGCTTCTTGAATTATTCGCCGTTGAACGGGCTGTGGGCAAAAGCGTCGTTTTGCCCTTTCGCCCTCCGGCGAAAATTCGCTATCTCGCAGCCGGTATGGGGTTAGCACTGCTTGGTTGCTCGCTTTAAACGGCGTTTCACGGGTCGAGGTCTCGCCCCGTTACAACCTCTGCTCGCAATCCGCTTCCAAGGTCGCATACGGAAAAGTCTCAAATTTTAAAATGTATCCTCAATAAAAAATCTCTCATCGGAGAGGATGTTTTTTATGTTTAGGATTGTGTAAAGCTCATCTTCCAAGACAGCTTCGCTCAGAATAAACTTATCCTGATTATTAGGGTTTTTCTTAATCAATTCTTCAGGGATACTCATTATTCTAAAAATTTTATCAACTAAAAATCCTATTTTATAATCGGGAATTTCAAGGATTATTATATTATTTTTTTCCGTAGAAATTGTCTCTTGCTCAAGCCCTAAAAAACGTTTTAAATCAACTATAGTAATAAAATCCCCTCTTAAAGCAATAATCCCGGCTATGTAATCCAAATTACACGGAATTTTAGTTATGGGGCAATTTTTTAAAAATTCTTTCACGTATTCAAGGTTTATGCAGTAATTTGTGCCGTTTAATCCAAAAGAAATAAATCGGTCTTGTGCCAAGATATTTGCAACCAGATTAAAATTTGTCTTCTCAATCAATGCCTGACGTCTTTGGGTTAATTTATATCTGGAATCATCATCTATTGGGAAAAGTAAGGAAATATCAACATCACTTTGCTCAACACCTTGTTTAAGCTTGTTCTCAAGTGCATTCAAATTAATTATTGAAATTATTTCATTTTCATAATTGCAAATAAAATCAATGATTTTATCGGCTTCGTGGGATTCAAACGGTTCAATTTTAGAGGAATCAAGGGGAACAATATTTTCGACCTTATCAATGATAAGTCCGAAGATAGATTCATCTGTTTTAACAACAAGTAATTGATTAGAAATAGTATAAGGACTGATTCTCATATTAAGATAAAATCTTAAGTCCAAAATGTTTATCGTAAAATCATTATAATTCAAAAGTCCGACAACATTATTTGCAAGCCTTTGCGGATAGTCAAGCAGGGGAAGTTTCATTACTTCAACCACATCATTTATACTTAAAGCATACTTATTTTGCCCCATATTGAAAAATAAATACAGGTTTTCACGGTATTCCGACAAATCATTATTGTTGTTGTAATATATTTCCAAATCCTTCATGAGTATATGTTACCACTCTGTTTCTACCTTCTTGTTTTGATTTATAAAGAGCTTTATCCGTAAACTCCACAAGTTCTTCCTGCGTTTTGACATCAACAAAATTAGAACTTACACCGATACTTATCGTAATATGTGTTGATTGACCGTTATAAGAGAATAAGTGGTTCGCAATTTTTATCCTGAGTCTTTCAAGAGGAATAAGTGCATTTTCCAAAGATGTTTCCGTTAAGATTACGGTTATTTCTTCGCCGCCATACCTATAAATCATATCGGTTTTTCTAAAAGATGCAGACATTATGTCTGAAATTTCTTTAAGCACATAGTCGCCGAATTGGTGTCCGTAATTGTCATTTACAGCTTTAAAATGGTCTATGTCAATCATTGCCAAACTGAAATCGGCAGGATAACGTTTTGTTCTTATAAATTCACGCTCAAGATTGGTTTCAAAATGCCGTCTGTTATAAAGTCCTGTAAGCCCGTCTGTTACAGACAAATATTCCGTCTCTGAATACAAAAAGTGCATCTTTAGGAGTAATTGAAGCTCATTAACCATTGTTTTATAAAATTTAAATTCAGGATAATTGCATTCTTCCAGATTATAGAAGCAAAAACCTCCGATAAGATTGTTATTTGAAATAAGCGGCACAATATGTACAGTTTTAAATTCTGAAGCATCCAAAATGGTTTTATCGTTTTCGACGGTTTCTCGTATAATCGAATGCCCAAAGTCTTTAATTGTAAACTTAGGCAGTCCGGGCATCTGTACAAAAAAATCTCTTTTTATTTTTTCGATTACAAAATTCGAAACGGAGCTTTTATTTAAGTCTAAATACAAAATATTTTTTTCGTTTTTATCCGGATTTTCCAAAAATAATCCTGCAACATTATAGTCAACAAATGAACTTAAAAGCTTAAACGTTTTTTCAATTAAAGTAGTTTCGTCCGACAAAAATTCACCTAAATCTCTGAATTCATTTAAGAAAGTAGAGTTCATCAGAAGTTCGTCTAAAACCATATTAATCTCATTTTGTATGGCTTCTTCGCTTACGCTGTTTTCTGATAAAACTTTCTTGTACTCATCGGAGACAGGACTTTGTGCAATAAGTTTATTTGCGATTTCTTCCAGTTCATCATAATTTATAGTTTTAGAGATAAATTTGTCTGCCCCTGATTTTCCGCCCCAAAATTTATCTATTTTTTTATCAAGTACAGTTAATAAGATTATCGGAATTTCCTTTGTCCTGGGATTGTTTTTTAACAAACGGCAAAGCTGATAACCGTTAAGATTAGGCATTACAATGTCAGATAGGATTAAGTCCGGTGCGGTTTCAAAAACTTTTCTGTAGCCTTCACTTCCGTCTTTTGCTGTTTCAGTTTCAAAACCGAATTTTTCGAACTGCATCTTAAGCATTTCTAACTGTGTCATGCTATCGTCTATTAACAATACCTTCGCCATTATAATTCCTTTTTTAGTTTATAAGTCGATAAGTTGATTTAACAAATGGAAAATTGAAAATGAAAAATGGAAAATTATTTAGATTATAAGGTGAACCGATGAAAAGTTTTGTTTAAAAACTACACCTCTACGCATCCACGCATCTTGTCTTCTATTCCCTATTTCCTATTTGCTGTCCACCTTTATAAAATTATACTACAAATCTACGATTATTAAAAATAAGTTTACATATATAATAAATAAGTATTATAAGGAGAAAAGTATGAAAAATAATCTTGAATTAACAATCGGGCAAAAGATTAAAATAAAATATTTTATAGATATTGTGCTGATTTTTATCCTAATCGGTTTAATTATGATTGCAGGATTAAATCTTAAGCTTGGCAGATATGACGCTATTTTGATTTCATTGCTGTTGATTTTTTATTTTGTTCAATATGAATTCACAAGAAGATGGATTGATAAATCGATATCCCAAAGCATCGAAAACCAAATCAATAATACTTCAAGTGCAACAGTGGGTGTTATTGAACTTTCCAATAAGCAAAAAGAAAAACTGGAAGGATATATTCAATTGGTTGAAAATACAAGAGAAACAACCGAATATTTAAAAACTGTATCCCAAAAAACAAGGCAAAATGCACAAGATGTATCATTAAAAGCAAATATGTCTTTGGAATTTTCTCAAAAAGAAAGAGATTCCGTTAATGCAAATATAGAAAAAATGACTACGTTAAGACAGAAAATACAGGTTATTGCGGAGCTTATTCTTGAGTTATCCGAACGTACACAACAAATAGGTGAGACTATAGAAGTTGTTGAAGATATAGCAGAACAGACAAACATGCTTGCACTAAATGCAGCAGTTGAAGCAGCACGTGCCGGTGAAAACGGTAAGGGATTCTCGGTTGTAGCAGGTGAAATCAGAAAACTTGCAGACGAATCTAAGCAAGCAACAACAAAAATTATAGCACTTATTAAAGACATCCAGCAAGCCACGAATTCAACCGTAATGGCAACAGAAGAAGGCTCAAAAGAGATTGAATATGGAGTTAAATTAGCTAACGACATCAACGCAAATATTGATACTTTAATTAATCTCATAGGTGAAGTTAAAAAATCCGTAGATGAAATTTGTAAAGATACGGAAAATCAAACAGATTATTCAAATACAGCAGAGTCAGTAATAAATACTTTGGGTGAAGGTTTTAAATCATCTTTGAAAAATTTGGAAGAAAATATAGAAAAACTTCATAAAATAAATGAAATTTCCGGTTCTTTCAGGGAGGATATTAATTAAGTAGGATTTTCTAATGGATTTTTCAAATGAAATGATTGATGAAATATTAAAAATATTTCAGGTAGAATCAGAAGAAATTATCTCGAAGCTAAATAATAGTCTTTTGGAGTTGGAAAAAAGACCCAACAATAAAGATATAATTCTAATGCTGTTTCGTGATGCCCATTCTCTCAAAGGTGCTTCCAGAATGGTCGGATTTAACAATGTTCAGGAAATAGCACATAAAATGGAAGATATTCTCGGGCTTGCAAAGGAAAATAAGATTACAATTAATTCAAAAGTAGTTAACGTTCTATATAAAACCGTAGATTTTCTATCGGAATTAATAGGAAATTCGATTGCAAACGGAAAAGAGGTTTATAATGACGATATTCCAAGCCAAATCCAAATACTTGAAGATGCAAAAAATTCTGCCGATTTAATTTCAACAACTAATGAACAAATAGATTTCGATTCTGAAAGCTTAATCCGCAACGTCAAGAATATTAATTCATCAATTGCAGAATGTCTTGTTATACTAATGCAGGTAGAGCATAATAAAGTCGGGAATTTTATCAAAAATTTACTTGCCAATATAACTAAATTGTATAATATCTTTGACAAAACGGGACCTTATGATATCAAAAAATGCACTGAAGATATGAAAGTTAAGTTGGAATTTATCACTAAAGCCTCTAATAGCCTAACCCTAAGCGAAGCCGAGCAACTAAACAAAGAATTTGATGTTATAATTAATAAACTTGTTTCAATTTATGAAATATTTAATATTGAATGCCCTGATTATTACGATTTAGCATTTACCAAATTGTCCGAAATCCAACAACAAGAACCACAAATTGAAAAATCCGTTCGTGCTCAAAAAAAACAGGCAGAAATAATCGAAAAAATTGAAACAACTAAAGAAGATAAGGAAATTCAAGCTGAACCAATCCAAAAACCAGATAAATTTATGGTTTTACCTTCGGAAAACAGAACATTTGGAGAAATTAAAAATATACTGGATAATTTTATCCCAAAAGAAAAGACTATAAAAAACATTGCAAAAAAAATTATAACCATTATCGATTATTCTGATAAAAATGACATAAAGCTTGATGAAGAGACTATTTCTGTTATTAAACAAAGTTTTGAGTACTGCATGGGTGAAGATAAAAGTGAAATTGCGGATAAAGATTTAATTTTGCAAAGACTGGAAATTCTTCAGCAGGTTTTGGAACTTAATAAAGAAGAAATCGAAGAAAAAAAAATTATTACCCCAAACGTTTACAGAGGCAAGAATAAGGAAGTAACTGATTTATCAGATGTTTTTGATGCAGGCGAGATAAAAACATTAAGAGTTGATTCTGTCAAACTTGACGTACTTGTTAATCAGGTAAACGAATTGACAATAACCAAAGTAAAAACCAAAAAACATTTGCAGGAATTGGGCTTGATAAATAAGGAACTTGAAGAGTTGCAAAAAAATTCAATAAAAACTTTGAATTACCTGCAATTTTATGAAAAGAAATATTGTCAGGCAGGGCTTAAAGATAGTCCCGTTTCTTTTTTTATTAAACAGCTTTTAAATTTGTTTACTGAAAACAATAAAAAAATTCAAAGAACCGCATCTAACATTACAATTCTGCAAAAATCAATTCAGGAAGATGATATAAAACGTGATTTAATCGTAGATAATGTTGATAATATGGTTAAAAATATACGGATATTGCCTTTGTCAACTATATTTCAACTCTTTGGCAGAATGGTAAGAGATATAGCACAAGAGAAAAATAAAAAAATAGACTTTGAAATTTTTGGCGGGGATACCTGTACCGATAAAAAGATAATAGAGGAGATTAAAAATCCGCTTATTCATATTATAAGAAATTCAATTGACCATGGGATAGAAACACCCCAGGAAAGAGTAAATTTGGGTAAAGCATCTACCGGAAGGATTATTCTTTCTGCACATCAGACAAATAATAAAGTTATAATCGAAATAAAGGACGACGGTAGAGGAATTAATCTTGAAAAAATAAAAGAAAAAGCTGTACATAAAGGATTTTTAACGGAAGAAGAAGCAGATTCAATGACAGATGAACAGATAACAAATATTATTTTCTCACCGGGATTTTCCACAGGAGATGAAATAACAAGCATATCCGGCAGAGGAATCGGGCTTGATGTAGTTCAAACTAAAATTACACAACTTAACGGGCAGGTAAGGATTTTATCTGACATAAACAAAGGCTGCTGCGTTCAAATAGAATTACCTACAACAATGTCCATTACAAAAGTTTTCCTTGTAAAAAGCTCTGATCAAACCTTTGCAATACCTATGGAAGTTATACAAACCGTTTTGAGAAAAAGAAGAGACGAAATAATTTCCGCAAATAATAAAAAATCAATAATCTTTAAAAATGAAAGTATTCCTCTGTATAATCTTTCGAATATCCTGAATTTAGTTCAAACTGAGACGGAACAAGACAAAGAAACTATTTTGATTATAGAATCTGCCGATAAAGTAATTGCCCTTGCGGTTGATAAACTAATCGGCGATCAAGAAATTTTGATTAAAAAACTCCGTCCACCGTTTTATAAATTGAGAAATATTTCGGGAATTACCACGCTTGATACAGGAGAAATCTGTTTGATTCTAAATATTCCTGATATATTTAAAACGATAACTTATCAAAAATTACCTGTTCTTATGGAAAACAAACAAAATTTGCTCTCTGCAGGTTCTTATAAAATATTAAACCTGTCGTAAATTAATCTATCTACAGTATGATAATAAAACTTATTTCCTTTAAAATCAAGGAATATGAATATATTGTTACATATTCAGGGGGGGGTAAGATGGTTGTAAATAGGG
>JAQVKX010000112.1 GCA_028694425.1 Candidatus Gastranaerophilales bacterium | reverse complement strand
TTGAACAATAAGATAAAGGCATTAAAGCGAAGGGGGTTCGGATACAGGAACTGGCTGAATTTCGAGTATCGCATATACGCAGAATGCAATACCTAACTATATTTCACGAATTTGTCTGTTGAACCTATGAAACACGAATTTGTACAAAAAGTATATTATGCTGACACTGATGCTTATGGTGTAGTTTGGCATGGCACTTATCTGAGGTGGCTTGAAGCCGGGAGAATTGAGCTTTGCGAAAAAATGGGATACAACCTGATTACGCTTGAAGAACAAAATATCGTTTTGCCTGTTGTAAATATTAACGTCAGATATAAATCATCTGCAAAACTTAATGATGAATTGATTATTGAGACAGGTATTCAAAAATTTAATTCTCTGTCGGTTACTTTTGAACAAAGAATTTACGACAAAAACAGCGGGAAAACTTTTATTGAAGCTATTGTTGATGTTGTTGCAATTGACAATAACGGCAAATTATATAGAAAAATGCCGCAAGTATTGACCGAAGCATTTGAAAAAGCGATTAATGACAAAGTTTCAGCTTAAGTAAGCCTTTACTTTATTAACAAATAAAATTGCTTCGTTAAGAGAATCTTCTACTAAACTTTTATTTGTTAAAATAACTGCTTCGTAATCACTTTCCAGTCTTTTCGAAAAAGCAGTTTTATAAATATCAAACATTTCTTTATCAAAAATCTTTTCGTCATAAACAAATTTTTTATTAAACCAACCCATAAGCTGTTTATGTTTTGCTGTAATAAAATTATTTTTGTAAGCTAATCCACTAAGAGTCTACGGAAAAAGTTCCTTTTTCCTGTAAACTCTTATGTCCGGTTTCAAGCCTTGCCGCCGGCTATCCCGCAGCCGGCAAGGCTTTCACACTTCTAAGGTCGCATACGGAAAAGTCTCAATTTTTATCAAAATTGGACTTTTTCCGCATGCTCTAACAACATAAAAAATTGCATAATAAATTCTATTCTGTGCAGTTTCTAGGGTCTGTTGATACTAATCCTTGCAAGCCGTCACCCTGAACTTGTTTCAGGGTCTAATATTTGTTCACTTGCAAGATGCCGAAACAAGTTCGGTATGACGTATAGTGTTATTAGTGTCAACACGACCTAGATTACCTAATTCTATGTTATCTTTTGCTGCTTTAATTGCCAAATCTGATTTCTCTATATTGATTTTAATAAAAAGTTCTTTATGCGGCATCATAAAAAATTCCTTTATTAACAACTTCATCATAATAAAAAGGGTTAAAAGTTAATTTTTGATAAGTCATAGGGTGTAAGTCAAAAAATACATCATATTTTGCTTCTAAAGGACCAACAATATTCCAAATGGAACTGTATTTTTTTCTATCAGGTTCCTCTTCAAACAAGACCACAATATCAATATCACTGTCTTTATGGCTGGTGTTTTTTACCTGAGAACCGTATAAGTATGCACCTTTAAAATCAGGAAAATTCTCTTTTAAGGCTTTATGTAAAATATCGACAACTTTTTTTACTTTGCTTTTCATAGTTGTTATTATACAATATTACTAATTAAAAGTCTGGATTAGAAAGAAGGTATTATGCGTTTAAATAAATATATTGCGGCTTCTGGGATTTGTTCACGAAGAAAAGCCGATGAATTGATTGATCAGGGAGTGGTTTCCGTTAACGGTAAGAAAATTAAGGAACTCGGGTTTAAGGTAAGTGAAAAAGACAAAGTTTTTATCAATAATGAACCGGTAAGACCTAAAAAACACGAGTATTACAGGTTTTATAAGCCTGCAGGTTATATAACCAGTGCAGATGATGAAAAAGACAGAAAAATAATTTATGACCTGCTTCCGCCGGATATGCATAACCTTAAGCCGGTCGGACGCTTGGATAAAGATTCAAGCGGGTTAATAATTTTAACCAATGATGGAGATTTAATAAACGAATTAACTCATCCGTCAATTAAGGTGCCAAAGGTTTATATTGTAAACGTTAACGGCAAAGTTCATCTCCATCAGCTTGAAAAAATGGCTAAGGGCATTGAGATTGAAAAAGGAAAAACTGCTTATGCCGAATGCCAAATTATAGAAAGCACAAATAAAAATACTGTTTTGCAGATAGTCTTATATCAAGGTTTGAACAGGCAAATCCGTAAAATGTTTGAATTTCTGGGGTTTGAAGTAACCTCTTTAAAAAGAATTCAGCATGCTACAATTGACCTTGAAGGGCTTAAAAAAGGTCAGTTTAAACCGATTAAACCTCAGCAAATCAAAGAACTGAGGAATTTTTTGAGTAAATTAAAAGGTTAGATATGTTAAAAATCGCAATTACCGGAAATATAGCCGCAGGCAAAAGCAGTGTTGAAGAATTTTTGAGAGAAAAAGGCTTCAGTGTATTTGATGCGGATGAAGTTGTACACGAACTTTTAGATAATGAAACAGTTAAAAGTCAGGTAGTTTTACTTTTTGCCGGAAAAGATATTCTTGAAGATAACCGAATTTCTCGCAAAAAACTGGGGAAAATTATTTTTGCGGATGAAAAATCAAGAAAAGAGCTTGAAAAAATTTTGCATCCTTTGGTAAAAGATGAGATAAGGCAATTTTTTCACCAAAAAGAAGAACAAGGCGAAAAAATCGCCTTCGTTTCGGTACCGTTGCTTTTTGAAGCAAAATTTGAGAGCCTTTTTGACAAAATAGTTTTAATTTATGCGGATGACGAAATAAGAATAAAGCGGCTTATTGAAAGAAATAATTTGCCGTTGGAATATGCTCAAAACAGGTTAAAAATACAAATCAGCCAGGATGAAAAGACATCGTTGGCTGATTATGTAATTTATAACAACAAAACATTCGAAAGTTTACGTAAAAACTTGGAAGAATTGTTAATTAATCTTTAATTATTTTTGTATATCTTTAACGCTTAAGGCAATTCTGTGTTCCTGAGGTGTAAATTTTTTGATTAGAACTTCAATTTTATCACCGACTTTGAACATATTGAAAGGATTAATGTTTTCGTTGCTCATTTCAGAGGCAGGCAGAAGTGCTTCTACACCGGGGAATATGTTAATAAAAGCTCCAAAACTTGTTATCTTATTAACTGTTCCTGTAATAATTTCACCTTCTTTAAATTGACCTTCAATTTGCTGCCAAGGGTTTTCTCCCATTCTTTTAAGACTTAAACTGATACGTTTCAGTTCATTGTCGAGTTTAATAATTTTAACATCAAGTTTTTGACCTAAAGAAATAATATCGGATGGATGTTTAATTCTTTGCCAAGAAATTTCAGAGATAGGAAGAAGCCCGTCAACTCCGTTAATATCGACAAAAGCTCCAAAGTCGGCAATTCTTACTACTTCACCGGATACAACCATATCTTCCGCCAGAGCAGCAAGAACATTGTCTACTACTTGATCTCTTTGCTCTGCAACAGCTTGTCTTTGAGAAAGAATTAATTTATTTTTCTTAGGGTCTGCTTCAAGAACTTTAACCTCAATTTTTTGGTTAATTAAACCGTCAAAAGGTAATCCTGTTCTAAGCTGGCTTGAAGGAATAAACCCTCTCAGGTCAGCAACGTCAACCAAGACTCCACCCTTAACCAAAGAAATAACCTTAGCGAGGATTGTATCGCCGGATGTTTTTGCATCAGCTAATTGAGCCCAAGCTTGAGCACAAGCAATCCTTTTTAACGATAAAAGCATCGGTTCATCGTCGTTTTCTTCTTTAAGGATGTAGAAGTCTTTTATATCGCCTACTTCAAGACTTTCTTCTCCTTCGTTGCTTCCCATTTCGCGGTTTGGTAAAACGGCTTCGGTTTTAATGCCCTTTACGCTTACCAAATAACCTTCCTGATCTTTTCTTATAACAATACCTTCTACAATGTCGGCTACATTGTAGTTGGTTGCAAAAGATTCTTCGAGCAGTTTTTCAAATTCGTCCAGTTTCGTTTTTTCCAGTGTCATCATTTTATTCTCCTTTTAATTTATTTATAACATTTTGAATAACAGTTTCGGGTGTTGATGCTCCTGCCGTAATAGCAATGTTATTTGCATCAAGAATAATATTTTTATAAGTTTCCAACTCCTTGTCATCTTCAATGTGAATAGTTTTTGAAATATCTCTGAGAATTTCAGCCAAGTGAGTTGTATTTGCGCTTTTTTTTGAGCCTACAACAATCATTAAATCTGATTCTTCGGCTAGTTCTTCAGCTTCACTTTGTCTCAGGGTTGTACTTGCACAAATTGTATTTGCAACTACAATTTCCTGAGCAATAATGTTTAAATATTCTATAATCGGGTTTAAAGTAGTAATTCTTTGAGTTGTTTGGACTACAACGCCTACTTTTTTATGTTCTTTTATTTTATTTTCGATTTGCTTAAGCTGGAAAACGTCACTTACAACAGAAATATTTTCGCCAAAGAGTTGGGCGGATGCCTTTATGGCAATAACTTCAGGATGTTCGGCTTTACCTACAATTATTAAAAAATAACCTTCCTGAACTAATTGAATAGCTTTTTTTTGAACTTTTTTAACGTCAGGGCAGGTTAAATCGACTAATTCAAATCCTGCATCCGTAATTTGTTCAAATATTTCCGGCGAAGCGCCATGGCTCCTTATAACACAAATACCGGAGCCTTTCTCAGGTAATTCGTAAATTGTTTTGATTCCCAGAGCTTCAAGCTCTTGTATAACATGCGAATTATGGATGAGTTCTCCTAAAATAAACACATCCTTATCAGGGTTTTGAGCTTTTAATTTTTTAACGGTTTCTACGGCTCTTTTTACTCCGTAACAGAAACCCGAATGTTTTGCTAATTTTATATTTTTCTTCGGCAATGAAGTATTCTTCTTTCATTTAGACTAGCGATTTCTCGCCGTGATAGTATTACAACACGAAAAAAAACTTTTTTCAACTTAATCATATGAATATTGTAATATTAGTACATTTTTTTATTTATAAATATACGCCTGCCGGGTACTGGAATTTATTTATCTTCTTTTTTAAAGTATTAAAAAGAAGATAATTTAAATTTTATATATGGAGCACAAATATGAATGGTCAAAGCGTAAGTGACTTTATGTCACGCAAAACTCTTGAGCAAAAAAGCAGCCGAGATAAATTTACAAGTATTGTCGTATATCCGCAAAATGACGCCAAAGAGCTTGCTAAGATTATGATGGACATACATATTGATTGTTTGCCTGTTGTATCAAGTCCCTGGAATAAAAAATTGATAGGTTTTGTTGAGTTTAATAAAATCAGAAATGTTTTGAAAGATTGATGCTTGAGCAAAAAGCAAAAAGCAAAAAGTAGGTCGAGCTTTCAGCCCGACAGCAAGCTTAGGAAATTAATTCAAGAACCTGAAATAAATATAAACCGAGCTTAAGCAAAGCGAAATAAATGTTATTAAAATACCGTATTTCATAAATTTCAGAAAAGGAATTGAATGACCAGCTTTTGAAGCGGTTTCTGATACAATAACGTTTGCGGCTGCACCTATTATTGTCATATTTCCGCCTAAGCAAGCACCTAAAGACAGGCACCACCATAGGGGATGTGTATATTCAGCTCCCATAACGCTTTGTACATGAACCAACATTGGAGCCATTGTAACAGTATAAGGGATATTATCTACAATTCCCGATAAAATCCCCGATGCCCAAAGAATTATCATTGCCGTTGCACTTTGCGAACCTTGGGTTATATCAAGAAGCCATTTTGCCATAGATGAAATTCCTCCTGATGCTTCAAGTCCGCCGATTATTATGAATAAGCCGATAAAAAAGAAAATTGTATTCCACTCGACTTCACGCAAAATATGATGAGGTTTTTCAAATATCAACAAAAAAGCAGCTCCTGCCATAGCAACCAAATAAGATTGAATATGAATTACATCATGCAAAATAAATCCTAAAATTACAATTCCTAAAACAATAGTTGAACGAAGCATCAGAGGGAAATCCGTTATTGTTTTCGAATTATCTATATTGCTTACCCTTCCCATTTTTTCCGGTGTTGTTTTTAGGCTTTTTCTAAAAATAAACATTAAAATAAATAAGCTTATAGTTAAAATCAGTATGACTATACCTGACAATTCCAATACAAAATCCAAGAAAGAAAGTTTTGCGGCACTTCCTATAATTATATTAGGCGGATCACCTATTAAAGTAGCCGTTCCTCCGATATTTGAGGTTAAAATTTCTGTTATAAGCAGAGGAATAGGACTTATATCAAGTTCTTTTGCAATAATAAATGTTACAGGCATTATGAGAATAACCGTTGTAACATTGTCCAAAAATGCCGAAGCAACAGCCGTAAAGATACCCAGAGTTAATAAAACCCACTTGGGTTTGCCTTTTGTAAAACGTAAAAGTTCATTGGCAACCCAGTTAAACACCCCGCTTCCGGCTGCTATATGAATAATAATCATCATTGAGACAAGCAAAAATATTACATTAAAATCTATAAAATTTATAAAGTAATCGGTGTTAAAATTGCCATGATGTCCTTTATCCTGTGATAATAACCCAAGCAGCATAGTAAGAGTTGCACCAATCAATACTATTGTAACTCTTGATATTTTTTCCGTTGCAATAAAGAAATATACAAGAATTAAAATCCCTGCAGAAAAAGCAATGCTATTCGATTGAATAAAATCATAAATACTTCCCATGTTATTTATTATACAATAAAAGTGTCCAAAAGCTATGTACGTTAAGTATGTACTTATAGCACGAATTCACGGTTGTTTTCATTTGTATTTGCTTACAGATATAGGGTTGTTAGCTATATAGATTGGTGGGCAAGTATGCCCGTCTTATCAATTAATTTACCTAACACAACGTACGGAAATAGTACTACCCTTTTCAAGATAATTGTGAACACCATTATCAAAGCGCCGTTTCCATGCACGATAACTGTCATACCCCGATGAAGACCAGTAATTATAGGTCATGTTCAGCAGGCTTTTAATGCTGAAGTTTTTCGTTGTTGTGGTGTATATTGATGTCAGTTCAGCATCTGAAGGAAGATGCATTCCTAAATCTACACAGGCTTTTTTTGCCCCTGCCCAACGATTATTTGCACAATAAGGGTTATCAGGAGTTGAACCGCAAGTGCTGCTGTCATATGTTTTATCGGTAGTTGTATCTATTGCACTGTAGCTTACATTAGCTTTTGAAACACACATACTTCCGACCTGCACACAATCATCATCACCCAGTACCGCATTGAGTTCGCCGATGTCTTTGCCGACCTCATTCGGTTTTTGGTTGCCGTTTATGTCGTAAACTATCGCAACACATGCCGTTGTGTTGCCGGGGATGAAGCTTTTGCTCGTGCTTCCGCCTTCGC
>JAQVKX010000111.1 GCA_028694425.1 Candidatus Gastranaerophilales bacterium | reverse complement strand
GGAGGAGGTGCTTATTTTGTAGGCGACAGTATTATTGATTTATTCAGAAAAGGCGAAGATGTAATCTTCAATCAAGGCACGGTTCTTGACGTTATTTTAGTCCACCCGATAGATGTTCCGGTCAATTAAGCAAAAAGCAAAAAGCAAAAAGCGAAAACATTTACCCGACAATATAAAATATAAAAATATATATTTATACTCATCTTTTATAAATTAAAAACAATTATTTATATACTTATTTAATGAAATTTTTGTATTGACCATTTTTGTAATTAATATTTCTAAGGTGTTTTCAATATCAGGTAGAGATAATAGCCTGTTTTCATTATTTATAGAGTCTTTTAAAACCTTTGTTAAACTTTCAATTTCGCAAAAATCTTGAAATATCTCAATAATATAATCATTTTGTACTTTTTTATTCATTTAATATCCCTTTTAACCATTTTAATGTTTGAAAAAATAAAAAACAATACTTTTTGACCATTGTAATACTTAGACACAAAAAAGTCAATGCCAGATAATGTAAGAATGCATGAAAAAGAGATAATGAGAAAATTTGGTAATAATTTAAGGGCGGAAAGAGCCAGATTGGGTCTTTCTCAGGAAAAATTGGCAGAATTAGCCGGTTTATCATGTTTTACCCATATTGGTAAGATAGAACGAGGGGAAATTAATGCAAAACTTACAACTATCGTAAAATTATTAAAAGCGTTAAATCTACCATTTGATGAACTTTTAAAATAGTATTAAGTGTTTTTCTGAGAGTGTTAACTCGTAAGGTGGGCATACTTGCCCACCAACATAAGACGTTTTATTGACGGTGGGCAAGTATGCCCACCTTACCTCGAAACTTTAATTCATTTTTGATTGCAAATTGATGTAAAAAGCAAAAAGCAAAATGTAAATTCAATACTTTTTACATTTTGCTTTTTATTATTTACTATTTATTATTTATTATTTATTATTTTAACATGCAGTCAGGAACTTTGCTTTCTCTTGTTCCGTAACCCCTCTGATTGTAAGGTTAACTCTGCCTTTATCATCAATTCTGATTACTTTAACGATGACCTCATCACCTACATTCAAATGCGGTTCGATTGTATCAATTCTTTCGTTACAAACTTGAGAAATGTGTACCATTCCGTCTTTGCCGCCGCCTAATTCGACAAACGCACCGATTGGAATAATTCTTACGACTTTACCTTTGAGTATCATACCTTCTTGAGGTTTGAAGGTAATATCTTTAATCATATTCATAGCAATATCTGCACCTTCCTGATCATTTGAGGTAATTGTAACAATTCCTGAGTCCTGAATATCAATTTCTGCACCGGAAGCATCAACAATCGCTCTGATTTGTTTTCCGCCCGGTCCGATAACCGATCCGATATCTTCATTAGCAATTTGCATTGTGAATATTCTCGGTGCAAACGGTGACATTGTTTTGCTCGGCTCTTTAATAGCTTCCCGCATCTTGCTTAAGATGTGAAGTCGTCCGTCTTTTGCCTGTGCCAAAGCTTTTTTCAGAGTTTCATTGGAAATTCCTTTTGCTTTCATATCCATTTGTAAAGCAGTAATAGCTTCATCGTTACCTGTAACCTTAAAGTCCATATCGCCCAAGAAATCTTCAATCCCTTGAATATCTGTCAGTATAACGTCGGTATCGCCTTCCTTAATAAGTCCCATTGCGACACCGCCAATCATACATTTAACGGGAACACCGGCGTTCATTAACGCCATTGAACTTCCGCAAGTTGATGCCATAGATGTTGAACCGTTTGATTCCAAAATGTCAGATGTTACTCTGATAACGTAACCAAACTCTTCAGCTGTTGGAAGAGCAGGGATATTCGCTCTTTCAGCCAAATTGCCGTGCCCGACTTCTCTTCTGCCCGGTCCTCTCATCGGTTTAACCTCACCAACGGAAAATCCCGGGAAAAGGTATTTATGCATATATCTTTTTTCTGTTTCAGGATCAACTCCGTCAAGTTCCTGCTTCATACCGGGACCTGCAAGAGTTGCGACGGAAAGTGCCTGAGTTTGACCTCTTGTAAATACCGCAGAACCATGAGCTCTAGGGATTACACCGACTTCACACCAAATCGGTCTTACTTCATTCGGCTTTCTTCCATCGGCTCTTACACCTTCTTTTACAATCATTGCACGCATAACTTTCTTTTCTAAAGACTTAAATTCTTCAGAAACAAAGTCAATACCTGTTTCAACCATCATTTTATTAATTGTATGATCTTCGGGAAGTGCTTCGATTTTTGCCTTAACAAGTTTCTTAGCTTCATCAAGCTTGTTTTGTCTGTATTCTCTGTCAAAGTTATGATAAGCATCGTGAACTAAATCATAAGCTGTTTTCTTAATGATTTCCGCTAATTCTGTTGTATCATAAGGATCAACAAATTCTTGTTTTACAACGCCACATTCTTTGGCAAATTTAATTTGAGCTTCGCATTGTTTTTTGATTTCAATTTGAGCAAACTCAACAGCTTCCATAATATCTTCTTCTGTAACGAATTTACAGCCTGCTTCAACCATTATTACGGAATCGGCAGTACCTGAAACGACTATATCAAGTGCAGATTTATCTGCTTGATAGTGTGTAGGGTTTGCGATTAACTTTCCATCGAGTTTTGAAACCCTTACAGCTCCGATAGGACCTTCAAAAGGAGCACCTGAAAGCATAAGGGCATAAGAAGCACCAAGCATTGCAAGTGTATCAGGCTGGTGTTCCTGGTCGTAGCTGAAAAGTTGAGCTACTATTTGAATATCATTTCTGTAACCTTTAGGAAACAAAGGTCTGATTGGTCTGTCTATTAATCTTGAAACCAAGATTGCTTTTTCGCTTGAACGTCCTTCAGAACGATTATAACCACCCGGGATACGTCCGATTGCAGACATTCTTTCTTCATAATCAATTAATAACGGGAAAAAGTCTATTCCCACTCTTGGTTCTTTGCTCACTGTTGCGTGAACGAATAACATTGTGTCACCGCATCTTACGGTTACTGAGGCATTTGCCGTTAAGGCATACTTGCCTGTTTCGATTTCGATGGTCTTTCCACCGACTTCAATTTTTGTTTTCTTTGAGTCTACCATTTTTCTTCCTTCTAGTGCATCTCGTGCACTCTTTTTGTTATACATTTCTTTATTACAAGAAAATTATACAACAAAAATAGGAAAGTAAACAGTAAACAGAAGAAGCAAAAAGCAAAATGCAAAAAGTGAAATGTGAAAAGAAGGCAAGAGGGCAGGAGGGCAAGAAGGCAAGCTTTTCCCTTCACGCTTCACGCCTCACGCTTCACTTCTTTTCACCGCTCAAAAACCTTTCACCCCTTCACCTGTTCACCTATTCACCTAAATAATTATTCATCATAATGATTAAACTCAAGATGTTCAACGATAATTGTGTCGCCGTCTTTTATGCCTTGACGTTTAAGCTCTTCAAATACTCCCATATTTGTTAAAATGTTTTGCAGCCTCAAAACCTGTTCCAAATTTCTGGCATCCGTAACTTGTGCAAGCCGTTTTATTTTTCCGCCAAAAACCGTAAATACGTTCTTATCAATTTTTATAACTTCAAAACTGCTATCATCATTGTCATAAGCACCAAAATCTTCTTTAATGTCTATTTCAAAAGTCGGTTTTGGAATTTCATCGACTTTTTGTGCCATAAAGTTCTTTAGTTCTTCGACATTTTCGCCTGTAACAGCAGAAATCGCAAATACATCTTTTGCAACCTTTTTAAATTCTTTTAAATATTTTTTCACATCTTCGGCGGAAATCGCATCAATTTTGTTCAATGCAACAATTTGGTATAAATCCGCAAGCTGTTTTGAATGTTTTTCCAATTCAAGATTAATCTTATTGTAGTTTTCTGTTGGGTTATCTTGGGTTAAATCCACAAGATGCACCAAAAACCGACATCTTTCAACGTGTCTTAAGAATTCATGTCCCAAGCCAACACCTTCTGAGGCACCTTCGATTAGCCCCGGTATATCGGCAACTACAAAGCCGTCACCGGAAGGTTTTGTAACCACGCCCAAGTGAGGGACAAGCGTTGTAAAAGGATAATCTGCTATTTTGGGTTTTGCGGAACTTATAACACTTATTAATGTGGACTTTCCGGCATTCGGCATCCCCAAAAGCCCGACATCTGCAATTAATTTTAATTCCAGTTCCAAATCTCTTTCAATAGGGGGTTCACCCGGTTCACAAAATTGAGGCGCTCTTTTTTGAGCAGTAGCAAAACGAGCATTGCCTCGGCCGCCTCTTCCGCCTTTTGCAACAAGAATTTTGTCATCATGATTAACCAAATCGCCGATTATATTACCTGTTTTTAAGTCTCTTACCATTGTTCCGACGGGAACGTTTATATATAAATCTTTTCCGCATCGTCCGTGCCGGCTTTTACTTCCGCCGTTAACACCCGCTTCTGCTTTGAAGATAGATTTGTATTTAAAATCCATCAAAGTTGACAGGCTTCCGTTTGCAACAAAATAAACATCGCCGCCATTGCCGCCGTCACCGCCTGCAGGTCCGCCTTTATCGACATATTTTTCTCTACGCCAAGCTACCATGCCGTTTCCGCCACGTCCCGAGATTATTTTAACTTTTGCTTTGTCTAAAAATGTCATAACTGCCTTTACTTTATTGTATAATATTATCATGAGCAGTGAAAAAAAAACACTTTTTAGCCAAAAAAACGTTGTAATCGGAGAGAATTCAGGGTACGACAACTACATAATGGCAATTGAAACCAGTTGTGACGAAACTGCCTGTGCTATTGTTAAAAACGGGCGTGAAGTTTTAGCTAATGTGGTCGCCTCACAGATTAAAACCCACGAAAAATATGGTGGAGTTATTCCTGAAATTGCGGCAAGGGAACATTTGGAAGCAATTAATATTGTAATCCAAGAAGCATTTGAACAATCCGGTTTAAAACCTCAGGATATAACGGCATTTGCCGGAACCGTCGGCCCCGGACTTGTCGGCTCTCTTCTTGTCGGGCTTAATGCTGCAAAAACTCTCGCACTTGTCTATGACAAGCCGTTTATCGGAATTAACCACCTTAATGCCCATGTAGCGGCTAATTATATTGACACAGACTTAAAACCGCCTTTTATTGCACTTTTAATAAGCGGCGGACATACTCAAATTATTGAAGTTAAGTCACACGAAGAACAAAAAAATATCGGTGAAACCATTGATGACGCAGTAGGAGAGGCCTATGATAAAGTGGCAAGACTTATCGGGCTGCCTTATCCCGGCGGGCCGTTGTTAGATAAACTTGCAAAAGAAGGAAATCCGAATGCTTATAAGCTGCCTGATGCAAAAGTTGCAGGGTATGACTTTAGTTTCAGTGGACTGAAGACGGCTGTATTGCGATTGGTGCAAAAAATTGAAAGAGAGGGAACAGGAAACGGAAAAGAAGGCAAGAGGGCAAGAAGGCAGGAAGGCAAGCTTTTGCTTCAAGCTTCACTTAATAAAACTGTTCACCCATTCACCCATTCACCCGTTCACCTAAAACACCTCTCACTTCTCACTGTAAATGATCTTTGTGCAAGTTTTCAGGAAACCGTTTCCGAAACTCTTTTGAAAAAAGTTAAATCCGCATTAGAACAAACAGGTTATAAACAGCTTGTTTTGGCAGGCGGCGTAGCCGCCAATTCTGAAATCAGGCGTAAATTCTTTGATTTAGAAAAAGAAGGCTACAAAATCAATGCTCCTGCAATGAAATATTGCACTGATAATGCTGCAATGGTCGCTGCATATGCTTATTTTTCAACTGATACTTTTGACAATATCGATGTGGAAGTGTTTTCAAGGGTAAAAATGGGGTAAATGTATAAATTTAATAGATGCACAACTTTTCTGTTGCCTGATTATGAATCAAACGTTTAATTTATAATCAGGCAACTATTATATGATTTTTGTGATTTATTTATCAATAAATGAAAATTTTTCCGGTAATTCTTCTTGAATTTCTTTTACTATCTTCCAAAGTGGTACACCATGTGCTTCTGCAATCCGCCATAATGTTGTGAATTTAGGGTCACTGACACCTCTTTCAATTTGTCCGAGGGTTGTACCGGAAAGATCATATTCTGCGGCAAAAAGATTAATACCCTTTTTTCCCCTAAGAGGTTTAATTTTTTGTCCTAACTTTTCACAAAGCAATCTCTTATTAATTTTAAGTTTTTTATTAATTAAATTTGACATACTATTATTTTACTGGTATTATCTTTATACAGTATGCCGTATACGGCATACTGTATAAAGATAATAAATTTCGGAAAGGAAAGAACATGAAAATTTTTCAATTACTTGAAAATATCCAACAAGATATTATTGAATTGAAAGCTATTTGTGATTATGAGGAGCATGGCCTAAATCAAGAACAATCTATGAACCAACTTAAAGGTGTAACAAAAAATTTAGAAGATCACCTTGAAGATTTGGTTAATGATATATTGAGACTAATGCACAAGTCCATTTTCTTACAAAAATGTCCTTGAGCAAAGTCTGTCTTGGATTATTCGGGGTGTGTCAAAAGTGTCATTTTGCCACACCTTACGAGTTTCGCTTCGCTCACTCTACCGAAAATCCGCTCATGACGGCTAGTGTCGAATGGCTAAACGGCACTCCTCGTGCCGATTTTGCCATTCTCACTTTTGTAAGGTCGACCACTGCACAAGTAAGAAAAAACAAATTTTCTATACTTGTGCAGTGGTCTTATATTATAAGAGATTATTCATTTCGGGATAAATAAAAATGCCCCAATGTATAATCCCAAACTTATACTGCAATTTTTCTATTATGATTTTTTTTGAAAGGGATAATTTTTGCTAAATCAGTCTCAATTTTACGTTCCTGTTCTAACAATTCTAAACTGTTTTGAATCTTTAAAAAATAACCTTTTGAAAGCCCGAAATATTTAGTTAATCTCAAGTCTGTATCAGCAGTAATATTCCTTTGTCCTCTTACAATAGCATTTATTCGGTTAGAAGGAACTCCAATTGCAACAGCCAAAGCATTTTGAGAAATTCCTAAAGGCTCAAGAAATTCTTCATAAAGTACTTCTCCAATATGAGGTATATCAATATATTCAGTCATTTTTACTCCGATTTTTTATTACATCTAATTATATTATACACTACGTACAACGTAACAACTCAGGTGAAATTCAATGTAGCCACAAGCAGGAATTTAACACGCTTTTCACCTCGCCCTTTGGGGAAGAGGTCTGTTTTCGATTTGAGCGGGAAATCGCGAAAATCAGAAAACAGGGTGAGGGAAGGACTCCGTTTTGAGTTGACTAAATGTCAAGTCAAAATGGAGGGGCAACTGGTATATGTTTTTTAACC
>JAQVKX010000110.1 GCA_028694425.1 Candidatus Gastranaerophilales bacterium | reverse complement strand
TAAATTTACTGTTATATGTGCAGGACTTTGGAATTTCCATCTTCAGCCAATCTGAAATTAAATGTACTTAGGAAAAGTATTGCCTATAGAAAACTTTTAATTATTATTTCACGACACGTCTAATTAATATCGAAAAGGAATTTGGGATTAAAAAAGGTGCTTTGGCTTGGAAAGGCATAAGAGTTGCAACAATAGAATCAACTGCAAATGTCTCCGAATTTGGGAAAGAAATAAGAGTTAGAATAACTTTTAAAAGAAAATTATTAAATACTTATGGCAATGCACAGTTTATTGATGAAATTTCAGATGAAAAATATTATCAGGACTTTTTCTCAAAAGTTGACAAAGCTATTTTCATTCAGAAGCAAAAAATTTAGTTGAAAGTTAAAAAATATGAAAAAAATAATCCCAATCTTTTTGACTTTAATTTTTTCTTTGTATCTTTTAGCTCCGGCTTATGGAGCTAAGATTCAGGTAGCAAAGAGTCAATTGGAAGTTAGAGAAATACAAACACACATATATAATACAAATAATACAAATGAGGTTTTCAAAGCCGCTATTAATACTCTTCAAGATGAAGGATACAGCATTTTAAACATTGAAGATGAGCTGGGTTATATATGTGCAAAAAAAGAGTTTAAAGCTATTAGAATAGATAAGAAAAGAATGACCGGTTATTATCTTTTATTGACTTATTATGTAGCTTGTACCGCTTTAAGTTTTGGAATAGATGCACCATATATTGCAGATGCAGTTCTGCGAATTAACAATGAACGAAGCCCCAGAACAATTGTTGTCAATTCGAATGTAACAATTGAGCCTTTTGGCAAAAAAACAAAGGTTAGATTTACATTAATAGAAAAAGAACTGGAAAATGCAGACGGGTATTCCTATATCAAATCATCTCCCAGAAAAGTTATAAGAATGCATGCAGCCCCCATTTATCAAGAATTTTTTGAAGAAATGGATAAAAACATTTTTTATTGTAAAAACAAAATATAACAAGGCTTTTATGATACAATTCTAAATCATGGAGAGGTGTCCGAGCGGCTTAAGGTGCAAACTTGGAAAGTTTGTGTGGGGGCAACTTCACCGGGGGTTCGAATCCCCCCCTCTCCGATTTTAAGGTGAAACCCTTGCTATGAGACTAATGCACAAGCCCATTTTTTTGCAAAAATGTCCTTGAGCAAAGTCTTATGATGTCTAGTGTCAAAACGGCGGAAAAGTGCGATTTTCCGCCGTTTCTCACTTTTGCAAGGTCGCCCCCTGCAAAGTCTCAAAATTAGAAATTTTGGACTTGTGCAGTGGTCTCGCTATTAGACAGTTTTACGTATATTAAAGTACCCGCTTTACCCTCACAGTGCAAGTGAGACAGGGAGAAAAATCTAACATTTACAAACACACCGCCGATTAAGACGGTTTTTGTATTTGTAGATGTACTTGCACTAATTACCGGTTATCTGCACTATTTGTCCTATTACTTGCACTGATACCAACTTGCGTTTCATAAGGCAATATTTATATGAAGAAATAACGTCATTGATTTAACTCGTTCAACATTTGCTCTTAATTCGTTCAGTTCATCACAAAGAGTGTTTATTACATCATTTAGTGTTTTGAACGTAATGTTTTTCATATTGTTCTCTCGTATTTCATCCCAAATGTGCTCGGTGGGATTCGCTTGGGGGCTGTACGGGGGTTGAAATACAAGCTTCATATTCTCAGGTATTTTAAGCCCTTTTGATTTGTGCCAACCTGCCCCATCTATTTGCATAATGATAAAATAGTCGGAATTTTCTTGTGATAAATATTCTAAAAATATATTTACAGGGATCTTGCAGCCTGTAGTCTAAAACCATTGTTAATATTGATTTTTAAGGGTAAATGATTTTAAATAAATATGACGATGAAAATTAGGCGATTGCATTCCCTCCCCCCTTGAGGGGTGAGGGTTAGGGTGGGGGGATAAACGCAATGGAGAAGCGATTTACAGCCTCCCACCGAAATCAAAGATTTTGACTCCCCCTCAAGGGGGGAGTAAAAGGTGACGTCAAATTGTAATTTTTTGAAAAATTAAAATCCGGATTTCATGCACGTTTTTGAGTTTTTGTATGTCTTAAATAGTTATATATCAATACTTTTCAGGTTTTGCATGATCCCTGTAATTCAGTTCAACATATAATAAAACACTTGCTTTTTTGGGGATGTTATAAATAATGTTTTTTGGTTTTACCCAAGACATAAAACGCTCAAAGTACGGATTATTTAAGTCATTATCAGGAAAATAAAACCAATAGTACCCGCTTTTTAAAGAATTTAGGGCATTCAAATACTTCTCTTCGGGAGTACTTATGAATTTTTCCTGTATAACTTTGTTTTTAATATTATGAAATGACGAATAGTAAGCAAATTCAGTATCCGACAAGTCATTAACTACAATTATATCGTCAGGTTTTAATTCTTTAACCATAAAATCCATCATTTCACGGGCGTATTCACCGCGATTAAGACCTTTGTTTTTTACAATGTCAATGGCTGTTGTAAATTGAGCATGAAAAGTAATTATAAACAAGAACATTAAAATTAAAGATTGGAGTTTTTTTTCTGAAGAGATTAAATCAAGAGGTTTTGTAATGGTTATCAAAAACATTGGCACTAAAAACAAGCTTAACCTCTCATAGAAAGGGTACAAATGCAGGCAAGAAGCAGTCATAAGTAAAATAAAACTGAATGCGAATATATTTAAGAAGGAAGATTTATCTTTGTAAAGCAGCCACAAGCCGATAAACAAGAGTATCAGCAAAAACAATATGTATTGAATAGGAAAAAAGAAATATCGAATATTTTCAACCAGTATTTTTAGTATGTTTCCGCTAAAATAACCTTGCCAATACCCCATCATCCCTGCCTTTGTGTAATTGGAAATTACGTAAGTTACCAGATAAATTATGCAGCTTAAGGTTACAGGCAGAATTAACAGAGATTTTTTTAACAGATTTTCTTTTATTGATTTTATATTCTTTAAGATTAAATCCAAAAAACCTCCGGCAATAACAAAAACGGAAGCAAGAGAAAACCATGGCATTACGGCAAATAAAATCCCGTATAGGGCAGTACTTTTTGTGCTTATTTTCTCAACATCCAAATTAATGAAAATTAACAGACAAATTGTTGCAAAAAGAGCATCTAAACCGTAAGGTTTGAACTCAAAAGAATAATTAATTAATTGAAAGTTTATTGTGAAGATAAAAACTGCCGTAATAACCGATAAATTGCTTTTAAATACTTTCCTTGAAAGAAAATAAAAAGCAATAATCGATAGGCAGCCCGATAAAAACGGTATAATTCTCAGCGTAAAATCGGAAAACCCGAATATTTTTGTATTTAATTTTGTTGCAATCAAAAACAATGGCGGAGCAACTTGCATAAAGTTTAACACCCCGAAAAGCTCAAAAAAGCTTTTAAATTTAATATTCCATGCCAATCCGCATTCATCATTCCAGAAAGAAGGGTTATTTAAAAACACTTGCAGCCGAACAAACACCCCAAATAAAACAATTACAGATAATAAAACAATATATAAATACTTTTTTATAAAAACTTTATTCATACAAGTTTTATAATAACATGAATTATAGGTATAGTATTTAGTATATAATAATGTTATGAAAAAGTATGAATTTTTTAGTAAATTTAATGACGGGGTCATTATAATTAATGACAAAAAAGAGGTTTTGTATACCAATAATGTCTTTAAACGTACGTTTAAAGACTTTGTAAATCTGGAGAAACTCTCTCATCGTCTTAATTTCGATATCTGTACTCTTGACGGCGATAATTTGGAAATGTATTCTCCGATTTATCAGGCAATTGCATCCGAACAGGATTTTTTTGCCTGCATAACTTATCAAAACCTGCAGAAGGAAATTTCTTATTTTAATATAAACGCAATAAAAAGAAGCCGCTATGTGGTGATTATTTTCAGCGATGTAAGTGCAGAAACCAAAGTTAACACTCTGGAAAATGAATTTAATACCCTTAATGATAAATACAAAAAGCTTCAGGATGAAAACAAAAATTTTATTAAAATTAAACAAAAAGCCCAAGCACAAGCCATTAAAATGGTTTTAATAAATAAAATATCAAATATTATCAGAGAATCCATTAATATTTCAAAAATAACAAATTCTGCAATTAAAGAACTTTCAAGTATGTTTGGTGCTTTTAAAATTTATTATGCTTCTACATTTGACAAGTCATTTAAAATAGAACAAATTAACAAAGAATTTAAAAATGAAATAGGTACTATAGTAAGGTTTGACGAAAACACCCACAAAACAATAATTAACAAAGAAATAGTCGTTTCAGGCTGTCTGAAAGAACATTTGACAGCGAATAACCTTAAAAAGTGTGCATTTAGGATAATCGTACCGATTTATCACTTAAATCAATTGTTGGGTATTATAGTGATTTTATCGCATCAAAAAAGAGAATTAAATGATGAAATAGATATTTTGGAAAGTGTTTCAGCCCAGCTTGGCAATGCAATTATTCAGGCAAAGTTATATGAAAAAGATTTGAAGACGATGTCTGAACTACAAACAACACTTAAAGAATTAAAAGATACTCAAGTCCAATTAATAAATTCGGAAAAAATGGCATCTCTGGGACAGTTAATTGCAGGGGTCGCTCATGAAATTAATACACCGCTTGCATCAATAAATTCAAATAATGCGGTTATTTCAAAATTTATTAAAAAAATTGACAATCCTGAAATCGCCCAAACACTCAGAGATATAAATGAACTGGATAAGGAGGCGGTTAGTCGAATAAGCAATATGGTAAAATCTCTTAAGAAGTTTGTCAGGCTTGATGAAGCGGATTTGCAAGATGCAGATATCAACAAGGAAATTGATTTAACTCTTGATTTAATCCGCCATGAAACAAAAAATAGGATTGAAATAATAAAAAATTATTCTAAACTTCCGTTAATAAAATGTTACCCGAATATGCTTAATCAGGTTTTTATGAATATTTTGATAAATGCCTGTCAAAGTATTGAGAAATCAGGCAAAATAATTATTACAACCGGATTTAAGAATAAGAATTTAACCGTTAAAATAAAAGATGACGGAAAAGGTATTGCACAAGACAAAATCGACAAAATATTTACCGCAGGTTATACCACCAAAGGTGTAGGCGTAGGTACCGGATTGGGTCTTGCTATATCCGAAAAAATAATACAAAAACATAACGGTAAAATAACCGTCAACAGTATGCCGGGGAAAGGTAGCGAGTTTGCTATTACTATCCCGAGTGAGTAGTATATGTTAAGTTTTGTTAATATTTTATTTTAATTATAATTAAATAGGGTTTATTTTTATAAAAACATTTTACTAAAAAAATAAAATAATACAGTTGATGTAAGCAAAATATTAAAAAATATGTTATTATAAATATATAAAGTGTTCATTTTACCCTTAATAATTAATTTTAAAAATCACGACACAAGTTAAGTATCAGGGACAAATGTTACAAAAAGTTTATAATTAATCGTAAATAGTAAATATTTCCATGCGAAAAGTTTTAATTAATATGTATAGTGTGGAAATTATTTTAGTTTCGGAGGAAAACGAATGACAATTAGTGTGAACAGTAAGAAAAAGCAAGTGAAGAAGACATTTGAAGAGTTGCTAATGGATTTGCAAGCAGGGAATTCAGAGAAAGTTCGATACAATGCAGCACGCATGCTGGGCGAAATGGGTGATTCCAGAGCCGTTGAACATTTAATTGAAGTCTTGCGTTATGATAAAAACGGTTCTGTACGTTTGTATGCAGCTCGTGCATTAGGTGAATTAGGAGATTGTTATGCAACATCATTCCTGATTGAATCTTTAAAATTTGACCGAAATGTAGACGTTAGAGTTCGTGCAGCACGTGCATTAGGGCGTTTAGGCGGCGAAATAGTTGTTGAACCTTTAGTAGAGTCTCTTAATGATGAAAATCCCCAAGTTTGTATTACTGCAACCGATGCTTTAATTGAAATCGGTGAAGTTGCAACCGATGCTTTATTAACTTCTTTAGATCATGAAAAAGTTAATGTCCGTTGCGATGCTACAAGAGCATTAGGCGAAATCGGAAGCAAAAAGGCAGTTGATAAAATTATAACAATGCTTAAAGATGAATGGGTAAACGTAAGAATTTATGCTGTTACTTCTTTAGGTAAATTAAATGATATAAAAGCAGTTCCTGCACTTATTGAAGTTATGAAAAATCGCAATGAAAATGAACTTGTAAGAGCAGGTGCAGCGGCGGCATTAGGTGTACTTCGTGACCAAAGAGCTTTACTTCCTTTAAGAGAATTGATTATGGAGGCTGAAGAGCTTGGTGAACTGGAAGATACAGCATTAAAATCATTTAAAAAGATTATGGCTGCAAATTGGCAGTCAATTCCTGGTGCAGCCCCACAAAGAAGACCGGCTAATGTAATGTAAGTAATAAAAATAGAAATAAAAAAGTTGCCTAAAATATCAGGCAACTTTTTTGTGACTAAATTAGTAATTTATTTTAAACATCTCGTCGGAGAATTCCAACTTTTTGCGTTATCAGTACCTGAACCGGTATTAATGGTTATATACATACCGCGAGCGGAAGAAGCTCCTAATTGATTTGAAGACCACAAATGCCAGGCACCATTTAACAATTCTTTAATACCTGTATTTTTCTTTACAATACCGGATATTACTTTTAGTTCTTGAAGTGTAGGAAGACGCATTCCTAAATCATCACATGCTTTATTCGCTCCTGCCCAATAATTATTTGCACAATGTGTATTTGCCGTTAAATGACTATCCCATGTCGCATCTGTGCATGTGTCTATTGCACTGTAGGTTACATTAGCTTTCGAAACACACAAGCTCCCCACCTGAATGCAGTCATCATTGCCCAGTACGGCGTTGAGTTCGCCGATGTCTTTGCCTACAACGTTCGGTTTTTGGTTGCCGTTTATGTCGTAAACTATCGCAACACACGCCGTTGTGTTGCCGGGGATGAAGCTTTTCCCCGTACTTCCGCCGTCGCTGTAAATCGAGCCCTCGTTATTTGTCCAATCCAAATACGCACAATTATAATCAAACGATAAAATCATATTTGTACCGTCAACCAAGCTAAATCCTACGTTAGGGTAAGTTCCCCAGCCGGAAGTATGTCCTAACTTTGTTCCATCCGTCAAATCGCTTGTCGTAACTTCAACTCCGCTTGAGCTTTTAAATGTTGAGACAAAACAATCATCTAAGTCTGCTTGTGCACATCTTTTAGCTACTTTTATGTATTTTTGAAGATTATTTGCAAAAACCTCGGTTGTAATTCCCGTACCCGTATAGCTTGGCAAGTCA
>JAQVKX010000109.1 GCA_028694425.1 Candidatus Gastranaerophilales bacterium | reverse complement strand
GATTTTAAAGGAAATAAGTTTTATTATCATACTGTAGATAGATTAATTTACGACAGGTTTAATGTAGTCGCAAGCAGAAATTTAACACGCTTTTCACCTCGCCCTTTGATGGAGAGGTCTGTTTTCGATTTGAGCGGGAAATCGCGAAAATCAGAAAACAGGGTGAGGGAAGGACTCCATTTTGACTTGACATTTAGTCAACTCAAAATGGAGGGGCAACCGGTATATGTTTTTTAACCCCTCACCCAATTTTTCTAATGCTCATTCTTCGCATTGAAAAATACCCTCTCCCCCAAGGAGCGAGGGTACACTGGGCGTACGTTTTAACCATAATTGATTTGACCTGAGTAGATACGGTTAGAGAACAAAAGGTCATGTTAGATAGTGATCTTGCTTCTTTGTATGGCGTAACCACAATATGCTTTAATCAATCATTTTGGCAAGTCTAAAGAGGTAGTCATCGTTGGTTTTGGATACCATCGGACTTGGGATAAAATTTTCTTTAAACTTTTCGATTGCATATCTGTCGGTCATGCCTGAAATGTAGTCACAGACAATTCTTTGAGATTTGTTCTTCCCGCAGCTTGGAGTTAAAAGCTCTAAGTAGTAGTTAAAAAGCCATTTAATTATTTCTTCTGCCTTGTGTTCATCAAGTTTTGCGGGCGAATTTATGTAAACATTCTCAAACATCCATTCACGGAGCTTTGTTGTATAGTGCCAACCTTCTTCGCTCATTGATACAATCGGCTTTCCCATAGAATTTTCAATAATTTCTTCTATCATTTTATTCAATCTTAATTTTTGAATGGAGGAGAAATATTTTATGCAGTCTTTAGGCAAATCGCTTTCGGAAATAATCCCTGCACGAGTTGAATCTTCAATGTCATGGTTAATGTATGCAATTTTATCCGCAAGCTGAACAACCTGAGCTTCGGGTGTTTTGGGCTGAAAACCCCAGGTATGGGTTAAAATCCCGTCAACGGTTTCCTGACAAAGATTAAGATTTTCCAAAACCTCAACTACACGTACGCTTTGCAGATTATGATGAAATCCTTCTGGCATAAGTTCATTTAAAACTCCTTCACCGCAATGTCCGAAAGGTGTATGCCCCAAATCATGCCCCAAGGCAATTGCCTCGACTAAATCTTCGTTTAAATCCAAGGCACGGGCAATTGTCCGTCCGATTTGAGAAACTTCTAACGTATGTGTTAAACGGGTTCTGAAATGGTCGTTAAATGGAGACAAAAACACTTGAGTTTTATGTTTTAGCCGCCGAAACGCTTTTGAATGGACAATTCTGTCTCGGTCACGCTGGAAATCGGTTCTTAGGGAACATTCATCCTCAAACTTTTTTCTGCCTAGAGAAAATCTGCTTTTTGTAGCAAATTCACTTAGTGTATCGATTTCTCTTTGTTCTATTTTGTATTTAATTGTATTTTGTTCTGTTAAGTTCATTTTAATCTTTCGGGTAGGTCGGGCATTCTTGCCCGACAACATAAGTCTATGATTTTAATTATACTACGAATTTTATTTATAGTATAATCAAATAGTGTAAGTCAGTTGATGTCGGGCTAGAAAGCCCGACCTACGAGGTGAAAAATGAAAGAGCTTTTTAATCAATATGTTCAATCACTGGAAACATATATTATGTTTGCAATAGGAGAAGAAGTTGCAAGGATTAAGCCCGAACTTGAGGCGAAAGGGCGTAGCCCGATTTCTTTGTCAATGGGTGCACCGGTTGCACCGCCGCCGCAGTTTGTTATTGACAAATTAAAAGAAGCTCTTGATATTAAAGGAATTCACTCTTATTCAAGCCCGAAAGGCGAGGCTTTTTACTTGGAAGCAATTGCAAAACGTATGAAAACACGTTTCGGAGTTGATTTAGACCCCAAAAAAGAAATTTTTTCGCTTATCGGCTCTAAAGAGGGCATTGCAAACTTAATCAGGGAGCTGATTAACCCTACAACAAATGAATTTGACAGAGATATTATATTAATTCCCGACCCGGGATATGCTTCTTATAAAGAAATGATTAAGGTTTCAGGCGGTGTAGGATACTCAATTCCTTTAACTATGGGAAATAATTACATGCCTGACTTGGATGAGATTTGGGAAAACTTAAAAAAAGACGGTTATGATGAGAAAAAAGTCAAAGCTTTATTGATAAATTATCCGAATAATCCGCTGGGTGCCACGGCAACTTTTGAATATTTCAAGGAAATCGTTGATTTTTGTAAAAAACACAAGATTTTATTGATTTCCGATGCTGCTTACACGGATATGTATTTTGACGAAAATAATTTGCCGCCGAGCATTTTACAGGTAGAAGGAGCAAAAGATATTGCGGTAGAATTTTTCAGTTTTTCAAAACCTTATGCAATGACAGGATGGCGTTTGGGTTGGATTTGCGGTAACGCCGAAGCAATTTCGATATTCGGCAAACTCAAATCCACAATCGATACAGGTATTTTTAAAGCTCTGCAAAAAGCTGCAGCAGAGGTTATTAATTCTAAAGAAGGTGATGAATATATTAAAGAAGCTAATCTTGGGTTTAAGAAGAAACAGGAAATCATTGCAAAAGGTTTAAAAGAACTGGGTTGGGCTGTCGAAAATCTTCCTGATGCGACTTTTTATTTGTGGCTGCCGATTCCGCCAAGATACAAAACTTCAAAAGAATTTACGGACGACTTGATGTATAAGTCGGGTGTTGTGGCAGTTCCGGGCAATGCTTTCGGAGATTGCGGAGAAGGCTTTTTCAGGATTTCAATAGTCTGTTCTGACGAAAATTTACAGGAAGTTATCGACAGAATGAAAAAAGACGGGTTTTATTTTTAAAATTAATGTATAATGTATAATGTTACATGCCTAACTAAGGAAGGGAATGAGAATATGATGAAAAAGGTTGTTTTATTATTTGTATTTGTTATAAACTTTATGTTTGTGCAGAATAATGTTTTTGCTCAGGAACAATTTCCGCAGGATTTCTATTTAGACCGTATTCAAAAGAAAGTCGGATTAAATTGGCTTGAACCGCTTAATTCTAGCGGGAAAAGTGCAATCCTTTCTTTTTCTGTTAATCAGAATGGAACGGTTTCAAATATGCAGGTATTCAGAAGCTCCGGCGATGTACATTTCGATGAAAGTGTCGTAGCTGCTGTTTATAAAGCTGCTCCTTTTGAACAATTTCCAAACCAAAAAAAAGTTAATATTCAGTTCTTTTTCAGTCCTATTCTTTTGAGCATAACGCCGGTAAGCGATAAAGAGCAATCAAATATTGTAAACGTTGCCGATAAAAATGTTTATATAGATTTTAGCGAATATACGGATAACTTACAAAATAAAATCAATGCTAACTGGAAACCTAAAAAATCTAAAAAAGATTTAACAGCTATTGCAAATATTACCATAAGTCAGGATGGTTCTTTGGATAAATTTTCTATTCTTAAATCATCACGCAGCAGAAAATTTGACAGAAGTGTATTGGATGCTATTTCAAATTCTGTACCTATGGATACTTTCCCTGCTTGGGTCAAAGCTCCTTGTACTGATGTCCAGTTAACATTCAACCGTAAATATAATAAGAATGACAAAAACGCCGTTTATGACCATTATGTAGATGCAAATGTTATGAATGTTGTAGGTTATGACAAATACATAGGCGAAGTTGAAAGAATTCTTGCAGATTACTTTAAAGGAAAAAGATATTTCTTCCATAAGGATGTTATTGCGGAAGTTAAAATTAACAGAGAAGGAAAATTAAGGTATGCAAAATTAACTAAACCTTCAAAAGATAAAAACTTTAACAGAAAGGTTTTAGCGATTTTGCAAACTACATCTTTTCCTCCGATTCCCCAATCAATACCTTTTGACAGTGTTACACTTAATTACGAAATATTGACACAAAAAGGAAATTCTTTACGCGACTTTGTTTGCGATTATATGATTTTCGGATTTACAACAGAGTTGAAATCGTTTGGAGTATTAATGAATTAATTTCTTGATATAAAGGGTTAAGTATTTTTATGAAAAAGGGCATCATTTTTATTATATTTGCTTTTTTAATGCTGTTGCAAAATACAGCATTTGCAGAAGCACAAAATATTAATGAATCTTATATAAATAGAATTCAAAAAAAAATTGAAAGTAATTGGGTTCCTGCAAGCGGTTTATATGATAAAGGTACAACGCTTTTGTTTACCATGGATGAAAACGGACACATACTGAATGTAAAAGTTATAAGCCCTTCAGGGAATAATAATTTTGACAAAAGTGCAATAATGGCTGTTTATAAATCCGACCCTCTGGAACATTTGCCCGGCAATTTTAAATCTGTTAATCAGAAATTCAAATTTGTATTTAATCCGGGAAACTCAGAACTTTCATTATTAGATGACAGCATTGTTAAAACGCCGGTAGTTAATTATATAAAAGAAAATATTGTTAAGAAAGAAGAACAGAAAAGTATTACAAAAGAAACTCCGATAAAAAAAGCAAATGTTTTAAATAATGCGGAACAAAAAGAAAATGTAGAAAATGTAACAAATTCTGTAAGTAATAATACTGTAGATTTTAAACCTTACCTGAAAAAATTACAAAATAAGATTAAGTCAAATTGGGAACCCGGTTATCGTTATAAACAAAATGAAAAAGTAATTATTTTATTTAAAATAAACAAGGATGGTTCTTTGGCAAAACATATAATTTTTAAAACCTCCGGGGAAGAAATTTTTGACCAAAAAGCAACCGATGCCATTTTGAAAACGGCCCCGTTTGAACCGTTACCTGCTGAGTATATTGGAGAATCTATAGATGTTCAATTTACATTTGCATATAATGTTTTTAGATTAAATGAAGATGTTAACGAATATAATGTAAATTATATCAGTAATATCAACGATAGTTCAGATAAACCGATTGATTTGGATAAATGCCAAAGCTATAAAAACAGAATTTATTCCATTATTTCTTATAATTTGCCACAAATAACCTATTTTAGAGAAAAACATCTTATACTTCGAATTGTTATAGATAAAAACGGTAAATTAAAATCTGTTGAAACTCAACAATCCTCAGGAGATAAAAGATTTGATAAAAAAATTATAAATATTGTTAAAAAACTTTCTTTCCCACCGATTCCGGATAATTTAAACACTGATACTTTTTCATTTAACTATGTAGTTAATGTTGAAAAAATAGACTTTTCTTTAGATGATGAAGGTTGGCAATCAAACTTTTTTATGGGTTCAATATTAAATCTTATAAGTTCAATATTGCTGCTTTGTGTTCTCCATTAAAATATGTTTGGGTTATAATAAAAGAAAATACAGGAATTGGGAGTTGAAATGAGCGTATTGGATTCGGTATTGGTGCCGGTAATTAATTTTATAGAAAACACAATAACAGCAATGGGACCTTTGGGGGTTTCGCTTTTGATGGCGATTGAATCATGTAACATACCTTTGCCCAGTGAAGCGATTTTACCGTTTGCAGGGTATTTGGTAAGCAAAGGGGTTATGTCTATACATGTTGCAGCTTTTGCAGGTGCATTCGGCTGCGTTGTGGGTTCAATTCCTTCTTATTACCTCGGATATTTCGGTGGACGTCCGTTTATAGAAAAATATGGAAAATGGTTTTTGATAAGCCGCCACGACCTTGAAACAGCAGATAAATGGGAGCAAAAATACGGTAACTACGCATTTTTTATTTGCAGAATGCTGCCTATCGTAAGGACTTTTATTTCGCTTCCCGCAGGGATTTTAAAAGCTGATTTTAAACAATTTATATTTTTCACTTTTTTAGGTTCTTTAATATGGAGTTATCCGCTTGTTTATGTCGGCACAAAACTCGGTGAACACAGAGAAATTTTAAAACACTTTTGGCATAAATTTGATATAGCAATAGTATTGGTCTTGGGTGTTTTGTTTATTTTGTATTTGAAGCATCACTTTAAGCACTTGAGAGAGTCGTAATTAGTTTATAGGGTTATCGGATTATGGGTTTATAGGTTTTGAAAATAACCTATCACCCTATCACCCTATAAACCTATAAACTTATAAATTTCTTTTCACTTTTCACTTTTTGCTTTCCTCTTTGACAGTCAATGATTTTATAATATAATAATAATGTCATTGCGAGGAGTCCTGTAACACGGGATAACGAAGCAATACAAAAATTAAGTAGCTTAGCGTGAACCTTAGTTAATTTTATATCCTCGCTTCGCTCGAGCTACGGCTAAATTGAACTTTTTTATCACAAATATTTTAAGTAGCGAGAGATTTTATATCCTCGCTGTGCCGGACGTAAAACTCGACGATGAATACAAAAAAGTCGCTCGGGCTAAGAATTATGGCGGGTGTCGCCAAGGGGTTAAGGCCTCGGATTGTGGTTCCGATATACATGGGTTCGAATCCCATCATCCGCCCCATTTGCAAGGGGAGTTTTTAAAACTCCCCTTTTTGCTGTCATAGTTTGATGAATTGGGGTTCTAAGGTTGCCGTTTTCAAGGGCATTTTTGTTTGGCGGATAGGGATTCGAATCCGGTTTGAACACGAGGTTCAAACGGTTCTTCCCTCCATTGGCTTATGTCAGTCTGTAGGTTGGGGTTTCTACCCCAACATTATTGTTTTGTTGGGCTTTCAGCCCAACCTACAATTTAAACATCTTATGTTAGAATTCCAAGTTAAAATAAAATCCCTACGAAAAACGATACTTAATCGTTTTTCTGCACGCCAACGGAGTCCTTCATCATCCGTCCCATATTTAAATTAAAGCTCTCATTTGAAAACCTTTTTAATAATGGAAATGGTTTGATTTATATACGTTTTAGTATACTACGTTTATCATCGTGCTGGTGGATAAATCTTACTTTTAACATAACTTCAGACTCACCAATAATATCAGTAATATTATTTATCAACTTATCTAATGCTTCCTCATTATGATAATAAACATTTATCTTGGTATTTTTATTTGCAGTAAATATGTGATTTAAAATATTATGATCTGTCTCATCGAGTGAATGGAGGGTAATTAAATTTGATTATTTTTTGTTCTTTTATGTTCCAGCTTTTTAACTGTGTTGTCCGCAGTAAGTATTTTCATTTGAGAAATATCTTGCGGAAACGGATTATACAATAAAGTAATTAAGATTAAACTTATGAAAAATATAGAATGACTTTTAAAATTAATTATATTATTTTGAGTTGTTTTTGCTTCATTTGATATTTCCCAAATTAGTAAGGTGGACATACCTGCCCACCAACATAAAACGTTTTATTGACGGTGGGCAAGTATGCCCACCTGCTTAGTGATTTTGTTCGTGCTTTAATAAAAAACGAAGGGTTGAAACTTAGTGCCCACCAGTATTTAATACTTTTGTAGAGATAGTTCTTCCCTTCGTTTTATTCAATCAGACTT
>JAQVKX010000108.1 GCA_028694425.1 Candidatus Gastranaerophilales bacterium | reverse complement strand
GGTACTTAGAGCGGAGTTGGGCGGCTCAATTGGTTGCGTGAAGCACATTATACACGATGAAGTTTACCAAATCCATGATGCCCATGAACGCTTAGTGCATTTATTGGCTTGCTAAATCTTTACTTTTTACCATTTACCATTTGTTAAGATTTCGTTACAAAAATTTTAAAAAAGGCAATTTTGAAAATCCAAATGTTTTTATAAAGATAAGAAGGTTTATGGAAGGTTAATATTAATTTGGAGGTTGGTTATGTCAACAACAGATGGTTTAGTGTTGCAAAATGCTGCGACCCAAAAGCAGCCCGTTAGGCGAAATGTGGTGGAAGCTAATAATCGTCCGCAAGTGTATCAAAATCCTTTCGGGCAACTTAATTGCAATCCAATGGACTGTGATTTGATGGGAATGCCCGATACAAGCTTTATGGATGAAAGTATATTTAATGCGATGCCGAATAATTACGGTTCAGGGAATTTGGGCGGTTTTGGCTTTGGCGGTGCAGGGGACTTGGGTAATTTAGGATTTTTCGGTGGTGCCCCAAATTACTTACCTTTTGGTGCAAATCCGCAAGAGCTTTTAGAATATCAAAAAAATAACCTACAATATCAACAAAATTCAATACAAGGTCAAGAACAATTAGACGGTTTTCAACTCGACAGGCAAGTACGCCAAAAGCATAGAAATGAAGCTGCTCAATTTAAACTTAATGCCCCTGATATGGCGATTATGATGCAGGCTGGTACTTTACAACGTGTAATAAAAGAAAATGATCAAGATAATTTTATGGGCGAATTTTCAAAATTACAACAATTAGTTAAAGAAAAACTGGAAGAAGGCGGTTCAAAAAATATTCCGGAAGATCAACTCAGAGCAGAAACAGTCAGTGCTTACCGTGAAGCTACGGGACAAAATTTATTTACCGATTTAGAATCACATGGTGACGGTAGTTTCAAACAAGGGTTTAAATCAGGTGCTACACTTGGTCTTGGAAAATTATGTGGCTTACAAAACGGACGAACTTTAGCAGAAAATCTTGATGATGTTACGGGAAAGGCACCAAATCGAAAGGATAAAGCTCAAGGAGTGGTTGGTTCAATTGCCGGCGGAGCAACAACTTTAGCAATTGGTGCAGGAATTATAAAAATTCTTAAGAGTTTAAGAAGATAAATAGCGGGTAAATCGTTAGTGTGAACTTTAGTGGAAATTAGTGAATGTGGTAGGGGTGGCTTTAAAACCGCCCTTTTTTATTGAGTGAAATGTGAAATAGTATAAAGATGCAAAGATGCAAAGACGCAAAGATGCAAAGTAAAACTCAGCTCACTGCTCACCTTCTTAATCACTTAATCACCTAATCACTTATTCACTTTTAAAATCAACTTATAAACTATTCACCTGTTCACCTTATAACCTAATTCATTTTCCATTTTCAATTTTCCATTTATTAAATCACCTTATAAACCAATACAGTGTATATATAAGTATATACTTCGTTACGTTTTCTTAAAAAACTTTTTTTTAAACTTTATTTAGTGTATAATAGTAAAACTAATATATTTGAGTTGGAGGTTGTACAGTGAGTTTAGAATTAGGGGAAAAAGTGGAAACAGAAGTAAATTTTTCAGAGAATGCGATTAAAGTTTTAGAAAAAAGGTATTTAAAAAGAGATAATGACGGTAGATGCACGGAGACCCCTGCTGACATGTTCAGAAGAGTTGCATCGAGCATAGCAAGTGCAGAGCTGCGTTATAATAAGTCTCAATATGATGTTGAGGAACTCAGTGAGAAATTTTATCAGGCGATTACAAGCAGATATTTTATGCCTAATTCCCCTACATTGATGAATGCAGGACGTGAACTCGGTCAACTATCGGCATGCTTTGTGCTTCCTGTCGAAGATTCTCTCGAAGGTATTTTTGAAACAGTAAAAAATACGGCGTTAATTCACAAAAGCGGCGGTGGAACAGGGTTTTCTTTTTCCCGTTTAAGACCTAAAAATGATGTTGTACGTTCGACCATGGGTGTTTCTTCAGGTCCGGTTTCTTTTATGGAAGTCTTTAATGCTGCCACAGAAGCGGTTAAACAAGGCGGAACCAGACGCGGGGCTAACATGGGTATTCTTAGAGTAGACCACCCTGATATTTTGGAATTTATCAACTGCAAAAGCGATAATACTAAATTAAATAATTTTAATATTTCTGTTGCAATTACGGATAAATTTATGGAAGCCCTTAAAAATGGTGAGGACTATGATTTATACCATCCGAATACTCAAAAATCGTTAGGCAGATTGAGTGCAAAACAAGTTTTTGACTTAATTGTAGATGGTGCCTGGAAAAACGGTGAGCCCGGGATTGTATTTATTGATAAAATGAATGTTGATAATCCGACTCCGCTTGTAGGTGCAATAGAATCAACAAATCCTTGCGGTGAAGTTCCGCTTCTTGCTTATGAGGCATGTAATTTAGGCTCTATTAACCTTGGTTTAATGGTTAAAGACGGTCAGATTGATTGGGATAAATTAGCCGAAATTACAAAACTTTCAATTCATTTTCTGGATGATGTCATTACAATTAATAATTATCCGTTGCCTAGAATTGCCGAAATGGTACAAAACAATAGGAAAATAGGACTTGGCGTAATGGGCTGGGCTGATATGCTAATGGCTTTGGGTATTTCTTACAGTTCAAAAGAAGGTATTGAATTGGGTTATAAGGTAATGGAATTTATTGATTACCATTCAAAAGTTATGTCTATTGAACTTGCTAAAACCCGTGGTGCTTTCAATAACTTTACAGGAAGTGTTTATGAAAGAGGTAATTTCTTGGCAAATAAATATGCAGGCAAGTCTGCCGGTATGATTTCTGATGAAGCTTGGGCAGAACTTGATGCTCAAATAAAAGAATTTGGTATAAGAAATGCAACAACAACTTGTATTGCTCCAACCGGAACAATTTCAATGATTGCAGGTGCGTCAGGCGGAATTGAACCTTTATTCGGGCTTGTATTCTTTAGAAATGTTATGGATGGCACGGAAATGCTTGAAGTTAACCCTATTTTTGAGAAGTATGCAAGGGATAACGGCTTCTACTCTGATGAATTAATGAAAGAGATTGCAAAAGACGGTTCCATTGCACATATAGATGGTATTTCCGATGAAGTTAAACAGATTTTTGTAACTGCACACGATGTAACGCCACAGTGGCACGTTCTTATGCAAGCGGCTTTCCAGCTTCATACGGATAATGCTGTTTCAAAAACAATTAATTTTCAAGAAGATGCAACGAGAGAAGATATTGAAAAGGCTTATATATTGGCATTCGAAAATGATTTAAAAGGAATTACGGTTTACAGAAATAACAGCCGTACTTTCCAACCGATGAATTTGGATGCGAAAAAAACTCCTGAAATCGAGATTAAGCCTGCATTGGAAGAGAGTTATAAACCCACAGGCGAAATCAAAAAATTCAAATGTCCTGATTGCGGAACAAGCATTGAAATGGCAGAAGGATGTTTCATCTGCCCCGGATGCGGCTATTCAGGCTGCTCTTAATTAGTGAAGCGTATTCATGCTATAATTTCCCCATGGACAATTTTGTTTTAAAAGATGTTAATACCGTTGATTTGGAAAAGGAGCTTGAGCAGGTTGGTTTTGATAAAACCTATTTAAATAAAGCCGTTGAAAAATTTCGGTATAAAAATATTAAAATATTTGACTTAACGGTTCCACAGGCTAATGTTTTAAAGCAAACAGCCATTTCTGTCGGAGCTGATTGTGCAGTGCATAGAGAAACAATTACTTCTAAAATAGAAAAAACGGACTGCATTTTAGGCGGAAGTTTTTCTCAGCTCAGGCAAATATCGCAAAAACTAAGCAGGCAACCTTTCAAATTATCTAAATTAGCAAATTTGATAGAGCAGGATTTGGATTTTAAACTTATGCCGATACAAATAAAAGAAAGCGTTTTTGATTTCTCAAGACCTTATATTGTAGGGGTTTTAAACATAACACAAAATTCTTTTTCAGATGGCGGAGAGTTTTTTGAATTTGAAGATACTGCAAAGCATTTGCTTGAGATGATTGAAGCCGGTGCTGATATTATTGAGCTTGGTGCCGAATCCACAAAACCTTTTTCCTCAGCTGTTCCTGCCAATAAACAGTTGGAAAAATTATTACCGGTGCTTGAATTTATAAGAGAAAAAGGAATTAAAATCCCGATAAGCATTGACACAAGGAGCTGTGAAGTTGCAAAAAAATGTGTTGAAGCCGGTGCTGATATTATAAATGATGTTTCAGGGCTTGAGTATGAAGCGGATATGGCAAAAACATTGTCTCAGCTAAATGTTCCAGTCATCATACAGCATTCTAAAGGAACACCTGAAAATATGCAAATTAACCCGGTTTATGAAAATTTACTTGATGAAATCTTTTTAGATTTAAAAAACAAAACAAATTTTGCCGTTGAAAGCGGTATAAAACCGGAAAATATCATTATTGACCCGGGAATCGGTTTTGGTAAAACAAAAGAACAAAATTTTGAAATAATAAAACGTATTGATGAATTTTCTTCACTGGGATATCCTGTAATGCTTGGTATTTCAAGAAAAAGTTTGCTTGATATGCCGCAAGCATCCAATGAAGAAAAAGATATCTTTACCCTAGCCTTAAATTCAAGAATAATTAAAAAAGTTAATTTTATCCGTGTCCACAATGTAAAATTACATAAACGATTACTTTTTTTCAATCAGAACAGTGAAATATAATACTTGAACTTCTCCCGGTGCTAAAACAGTTTCAATTTTGCCGTTAGCAACAATGGGGGTATTTATTGATATTTTTATAGGTATGGACGAAACATCTTTATTTAATTTAGGTGCATTCACTGTTACTTTTTGGGTGTTTTTAAAATCCAGATTTCCGATTACAATAACTGAATCCAGATCGTAGTTTCTTGAGTAAGCAAAAACAGATGAGGAAGAAGTTTTTAAAGGTACAAAATCGCCTTTTGATAAAGCATTTGCAGCTACTGCCTTAAGTTTGCCCGCCATTGCAAAGTCTTGCAAGATATCATAATGTTTGCCTAAAGGTCTTCTGGAAAAATTGAATATATCTAACTGCCCCCGGTGTACAAAATAGTATTCATCGTCAGTGAAAGTTTTTTGGGCTTTTTTATTTGCCAAAAAATAAATATAATCATCACCTGTTGAAAAACCGTCGATGTAATAAGAATTTATAGGCAAAGTCGCATTTAACCAGACAATCATTTTGCTTAATTCTGTTCCTTTAAGCAAGATAGGACTGATTTGGTCATGTGTTGCAAAATTTCCTATAACTTTTCTTGAACCGGAATATTTTTTAGCTAGAGCAATGTCGGATTTAATGTGAGATATTAAACTTGATGCTGTTTTCCAATCTTTTAAGTTTGAATAATCACCGTAATATCCGTCAAACCCTGTGTCCATAAGTTTGTTGAACGGTGTTAATGTTATATGCTCTGAAGGTGTTATAGACCAATAAGGCGAAGCCTCAGCCAGAAAAAGAAATTGTGGGTTGCCCGCTCTTTTTTCGTAAATTAATTTTTTCCAAAAAGCGGCAGGTTTTAGTGTCGGAACGTTTGCCTTAACGCCGTCTACACCGAGTTCAACCATTAAATCAATAAATTCGGAATACATATTATAAACATCATTATTAATTTGGCTTTCTGTGCCGCCGTCAAGCAATCTTACATCCGTCCAATCTGCAGGAATTATAGGATTTTTATTTTTATCTTTGATAAATAATTCAGGTTGTTGCAAGTATAAATCATAAGAACCGCAACAAGGTAAATCAACTATTACACGGATTTTGCGTTTGTGGCATTCATTAACAAATTTTCTCATTTCTTCTTTAAGGCTTAAATTGCTGTCAGGACATTTTAATTGAGGATTTAGTTCATTGAAACTTGAGGCGGCATAAAGCGATCCTGCTGTTCCCAGGGCTTTTACTTTTCCCACAGGCGTAACAGGCAGTAAATTAACGGTGTTAACGCCCAGCATGGCTAATTCATCCAGGCGGTATATTGCATTTAAGAAATTTCCACGCTCTTCGCCCAAATCTTCTTCAATAATACCGTTTTTATTTCTGTCACTTGCGTTAAATGTTCTTATATTAATTGCATAAATAACAGCATTATTTGCTAAGAACAGGCTTTTTAAATCATTAATCCAAATATTTTCGGCAAAAACCTTTGACGAAACAAACAATAATATAAAAAATATTAAAATCCCCGGTTTTTTCATAAGTATTATTTTAACAAAAAAACTCTTAGTTGCAAATAGACATAGTTTTTAAATGTAAAAAATAAAAGGTAAAATCTCAAAATGATTAAATTATTTAACGCAACGAATATAGTTATTATCGCTCTTATTGAAAGCATAATGATTACCATTATAAAAAGATCTGAACCATGCGGTCGAGTCAAGATTCTCTGAAGAAGACCAATACCATCCCGTTATAATATTAAGCAATGATTTAATACCTGAGTTCTTCGTTGTTGTGGTGTATATTGCTGTCAACTCCGCATCTGATGGGAGGTGCCAGCCTAAATCCGCACAAGCTTTCTTTGCCCCTGCCCAACGATTGTTTGCACAATATGTGTTTGCCGTTAAATGACTATCCCATGTCGCATCTGTACATGTATCTATTGCACTGTAAGTTACATTGGCTTTAGAAACACACAAGCTTCCGACCTGCACACAGTCATCATCACCCAGTACTGCATTGAGTTCGCCGATGTCTTTGCCGACCTCATTCGGTTTTTGGTTGCCGTTTATGTCGTAAACTATCGCAACACACGCCGTTGTCTCTCCCGGAACAAAACTTTTTTCCGTACTTGAACCGACATTGCTGTATATTGAACCTCCATTGTTTACCCAATCCAAATAATCACAATTATAATCAAATGATAAAATCATATTTGTACCGTCAACCAAACTAAATCCTACGTTAGGGTATGTTCCCCAGCCGGAAGTATGTCCTAATTTAGCTCCATCCGTCAAATCACTTGTTGTAACCTCTGTCCCACCCGAACTTTTAAATGTTGAGACGAAACAATCGGTTAAATTCGTTGAAGTACAACGCTTTGCGACTTTTATGTATTTTTGAAAGTTATCTGCAAAAGTTTCGATTGGAATTGCTGTACCCGTATAGCTTGGCAGGTCGCCGTTAACGTTCATTTGGCGTGTTGCCTGGTCTATTTTAACATCAAAATTGTCTTTAGCTTTCGCCCAGGACATTTCGTTAACGTTTGTCATAACCTGCGGAAGCACAATTGCGGCAACCACGCCCACAATCGCAAGTGCGATAAGCGTTTCTGCAAGAGTGAACGCGAGTGAGAAGTGAGAGGTGAGAGGTGAGAAGTTTGCAAAACTTGGCATTTTCATGCCCTTGCGAGGGGGTAAATGTTTTAGCCGATGGGATAGTAATCCCACCCTACTAAAATCGTTCATGTCATTGCGAGGGGGTAAATGTTTTGAACTTTCGCTAAAGT
>JAQVKX010000107.1 GCA_028694425.1 Candidatus Gastranaerophilales bacterium | reverse complement strand
AATATGTTTTAGTAATTTATTTAGCGTTGATGATGATTTCGTCAATGTTAAACCCTCCTCAATACACTTGTATCGTAGGAGGGTTCTTTTTTACACCCCTATTTTCATGATACTAAATCTTTACTTTTTACTTTTTGCATTTTGCTCTTTGCTTTCTAGGCTGCAACAATACTCCCTAAAGACTCAAGATAAGGTTTTTTGTTATCCAGGGTGTTCTTTGTTGCAACAATTGAGATCACGGGATTAGTGCCAAACATATAATTTGCTGCAGCTCTTATATCTTGAACAGTTATTGTATCGATAACATCAAGAACTTGGTTAATCATATCCGGTCCATAGAAAGAATTTAGACCTTCCAAAAGTTGCGAGTTTTTGTCTGCGGTTAATTCAGCACCGCTTAATATTCTGTTTTTCAAAGTAAGTTTTGCACTTTCAAGCTCTTCTTCAGAAACATCTTCCCTCATAAGCCTTTGAACATGAGTATTAAACCCGTCAAGAGATTTCTGAACATTATCGTAACTTACTGTTCCTGTTTGAGGATCATCGGTTGTTGTTTTAATAAACAAGGTTACAACACCGCAATCATCAAAGTAACCGAGTTTAGAATTTACCTGATACGCAAGTTTTTGAGTTTCCCTTAAATCAGAGAATAGTCTTGAAGAAGGTGTTCCGCCTAATATTGTGTTCAGAAGGTTAAATTTAACGGCATCTTCCAAGTTATCGTTTGTTCTGAACTTATATCCCATCTCTATTTCGGCTTGAGATTTGTTATGTTCCCGGACTACAACCTTGGGGGCTTCGATAGGAATATAGGCTTTAAACAGATGAAGTTTTGCAGGCTTTAATACAGGGAAATCTTTACATAATTCAGCCATTAAATCACCCTTTAAGTTTGGATTTTTACTGAAAGGTCCCGAAATGGCAATTTGACCTTGTGCATTGTTCATAATATATTGATAAAGTCCTTGAACATCGCTTAATGTAATACTATCAAGGCTTGCAAGAACATCTTGAGTTGTCGTACCATAGAGCTGACCTTTAAACATTTCTTTTAAAAGCCCTTCCTTAGAATTTGCAGGGGTATTTTGAATACTTTCCCTCAAGAAAGTTTTTGCTTCAGCCAAATCTTCCTCTGTAAATCTCGGGTTCAAAAGCACTTCTTTAGTGCTTTGCATTGCTTTAACCGCATCCGGAGGAAGAAACATTGAAGTTACCTTAATAGCCCTTCTGCTTGCATCAAATGATTCTTGAATACCTTGATTTTCCAAATCCGAAAAGAATTGTTTTTCTCCTTTGAATTTTGAACCTCGGTTAAGCATTAACCCCAAAAGCTGGCTTACACCGGGTTTTGTATCGGCAGGTGCATCTGTTCCTAAGCTTAAGTCAAATGTTGCTAAGTCTTTATCTATATTTTGAGTAACTATAGAGAAATTATTTGTAGCCACATATCTTGAAACTTTATTTGTATCTAATGCTTCCTTGTGAAGGACTTCATTAGAATTTCCGGTAAATGAAACATGATGAATTCTTTGGTAGTTTCCTTTAATTGACTGCAAATCTGCACTTTCAGGGTGAACAACGGTTATTGCAACTTTATTTAAGTCAAAGTATTTCTTCGCAAAACCTACAATATCCTCGGCAGATAAGTTATCAATTACCTGTTCAAATTCGGTTACACTCTGAAGGTCATTGTCAAGCATAGCTGTTCCTACAACAGTGTTTATGATACCTGAACTTTCAAATACCTGAGCAAGGTTAAGCTTTAGTTTCTTTCTTACAATATTAAGCTCTTCTTCCGTAGGCGGATGTCTTTCAAGGTCAGCGACTTCCGCAAATACTTTTTTAATGGCATGCTCAGCGTTTTCTTCTGAAGTTTGCGTTGAGAAGAGCACAACCATAGGATCATCAGGTCTTGTACCGATTCTATCCGAAGATATTAAAGCATTTGTCTGAATTTCTTCCAAAGATTTATTAAGTCTTGCAACGCTTGAACCTACAAGGAAAAATTGGAAAGCATCCAGTAGAATTTTATCTTTTGTGTCTGTATTTTTAGGACCGTTAAAGCCTACACAGACAATAGCGGCATCCGTTTTGTCAGAAATAAAGTCATTTCTGACTGTTTCTTGAATTGGGGTTAATTTTTCATAGTTCCTTGGTTTAGGGTTTGTATTTCTTGAACGAAAATACTTTGAAACAAAATCCATTGTTGATTGAGGTTCAACGTCTCCTGTTATAACCGTTACCATATTTGCAGGATAGTAATTCCTTTGATAATAGTCAACAACGTCATCACGGGTTAAAGCGTTTATATTAGCTACGCTTCCGCCTATTATATCTTTTGAAGTAGAATCTATACCATAAAGCATTTTTAAAGTATGATTTGTTGCAACATTTTCAGGGTCATCCAAAATCATATTTATTTCGGATGTAACCGGACCCTTTTCTTTATCAAGCATTTCCTTTGCAAAACGAGGGGTTTCAAGCATTGAAGCATGTATTTTAATTTCTGTTTCAAGGTCATGACGTTTTAGCAAGTTAGATTCAATATAATAATCAGTTGCCGCAAAGCCGGTTGATGCGTTTGTGCTTGCACCGAGTTTATTAACCGTTGCGAAGAATTCTCCCGCTTCAAGCCCGTCGGAACCGTTAAATAGATTATGCTCGATAAAGTGGCTTATGCCTCTTACCCTGTCAGGCTCGTTCATTGAGCCCACATTAACATAAGTTTTAACTATGGTTGGACCTTTTTTAGGTATAATTACAACTCTCTGTCCGTTTTCAAGCCTATAAATGTGTGCAGTAATAGAACCGGGCAATTCTTGTGTCCCTAAATAAGTATATTTAAGAGGTGTTTTTACATTATAAGACGGTGTAACATTGGACAAATCCTGAGTTTTCTGCATAGGACTTGTCGAAGCTAAAATTGGTTGCTCAACCTTAGCAGACTCAAGACCGGCTGTAAAATATATTTTACTAATAGGAATAACTTTCACTTGAAAACCTTCGCACACTGGTACATATATAATTAAAAACATAAAGGAAGCAAAATTTGTTAGTTTTTCATAATATCTTAATATTTTTTAAACAAAATATTATTACAATCCCTTTTTGTACTAAAATAGTCTTATTATGAAAGATTTAAATAAGTACATTGAACATACTCTTTTAAAGCCGGAGGCAACAAAAGAAGAGCTCGTCAAACTTTTTGACGAAGCCGTTAAACATAAGTTTTTAGGAGTTTGTATAAACCCTTGTAATGTAAAATTTGCCAAGGAATACTTAAAAAACGAACATATTAAAATAGTCACGGTTGCAGGATTTCCGCTGGGAGCATCATTGAATGAAGTTAAAGCTCTTGAAGCAAAAACCGCAATAAAAAACGGTGCAGATGAAGTTGATATGGTAATAAATGTCGGTTTTCTTAAGAATAAAAAATATGATGAAGTAAGAAAAGATATTGCGGCAGTTAAAGCAGCCTGTGAAAACACTGTTTTAAAGGTTATTATTGAAACAGACTTATTGACAAAGGAAGAAATAGTAAAAGCATGCCTGCTCTGCACAGAAGCAAAAGCTGATTTTGTAAAAACCTCTACTGGGTTTGTAAAAAACGGCGTCGGTGCAAGGGTTGAGGATATAGAGTTAATGTATAAAACCGTTTCACCTTATGGGCTCCGGGTCAAGGCATCTGCAGGTATTCGAGACAGAGAAAAAGCAATTGAGATGATAAATGCAGGGGCCTCAAGATTAGGCACAAGTTCCGGCGTTGAAATTGTTAAACAATAATTATGGTAATATATTATTGTATGATTATGTAAAAAGAAATGGAAAATGGAAAATGGAAAATGGAAAATCAATTATGACTTTCCCATCACCCCTTGCGGAAGGGGGTAAATGATTTGGTTTTACATACTATAACCTCGCCCCTTGCGGGAGAGGAAATTTTTCAATATGAGAAAATTTTAATTTTCGAATATTAGAAAAATGGTGAGGGGTTAGAAGTGTAACATTAACTAATACCCCTCCCCGAAATCGAAGATTTCGACCCTCCCGCAAGGGGAGGGTAAACGTTTCAAACATAAGGCGTATAACATGGGTGATGAAGATAAACAGTTTGATGCCACGCCTCGAAAACTAGAGCAGGCAAGGAAAGAAGGTCAGGTTGTAAAATCAAAAGATTTTTCGACTGCTATTGCTTTATTGGTCGTTTTCGTTTCAATCTACGCCCTTTCACCCTTTATCTGGTCTCAAGTTTCAAAATTATTCGTACTTTGCTATGAACAAATACCGAACCAACATTTAGATAACATAGGGTTGCCTTATATTTTTACAATCGCAATTGTTCCTACTATTTTAATTATCGGACCGATTTTGTTTATAGCATGGCTTGTTGCAATTTTGGCGGATTTTATGCAAGTCGGACCGTTGGTTTCAACCGCCCCGCTTGCACCGAAACTCGATAAGCTCAATCCCACAAAGTATTTCAAAAATTTAATGTCTGTAAAGACTTTATTTGAGCTTTTAAAAAATATTTTAAAAGTAGTTATTTTGGGTTGGATAGGCTGGAGTGTTTATTCAATGCATATTCAAAGTATTTTAAACTTAGTGGCGGTTGATAATAATTTTGCAGTAATGATGGAGTTCGGTAAACTCATTGTGGAATTTGTGTTTAAAGCCTGTCTTGCTTTTTTGGTAATTTCCGGAGCGGATTATATGGTAACACGTTGGAAATTTTTAAAAGACCAAAAAATGTCATTTAAAGAAATAAAAGACGAATTTAAGAATACTGAAGGCGACCCGAATGTAAAAGCTGCACTTCGTCAACGTCGCATGCAAATGCTGCAAAAAACAATGATGGATGCGGTTGCAACAGCAGATTTTGTTGTAAGGAATCCTGTTCACGTCGCTTGTGCACTAAAGTATGTTGCGGAAGAAATGGAATCTCCGATGCTTGTAGCTAAAGGAACAGAGCTTATTGCAAAAAAAATCATTCAAATAGCTGTGGAAAATAATATTCCCGTGATAGATAATGCTCCTGTGGCGAGAGCCATATTCAGAATGGTGGAAATTAATCGGCTGATTCCGCCGGATTTATACAAAGCGGTAGCTGAAATCTTACTTTTTGTATACAGCTTGAAAAATAATCAAAACCAAGGTAGAATAATAGACAATACGGAGAATAACAAATAGACACAGTAATGCAGGAAAAATCTACAATCAAAGAATACTTAGATATAATCCAAAGAGTTGCCAAGGTTGAACATCATCGTATTCCGTCACATATGATTGAATATGAAGAACTGCTTAGCATTGGTATTATTGCTGTGCAGGTAATGGTTAAAGATAAAACTCCGGAACAGTTGGAAAAATATAACGCCGCATATATAGGAACTGCCGTAAGATGGGCTATTCGTAACGAATTAAGAAACCGATATAAATGGTACTCGCTTAAACACACAAAATTAGCTGAATGTGATGAAACACCTTCTGAAAGTCCCCTATCAGACGAAGCAGACGAGGGATTGGATATATCACCGGCTAAAGTCAGGGAAGCCATTTACGAAACAATTCTTTCAATCGACAGTTTAGCTGAGGCGTCTTCCGACAATGATTCTCCGTTTGACTTTATAAAAGATGTTTCCGCAATGCCCGATGAAAAAGCCGAAATCTCCGAAATGGGCAGAATGATTAAAGAAGCCATCTCTATACTTCCGCAAAAAGACAGAACTATAGTTGAATACAGATTTTACAGAAATATGCAGGTAAAAGATATAGCGAGACAAGTCGGACTTTCTTCCTCAAGGATTACGAGAATTGTCCAGTCTTCGCTTAACAGCATAAAAGAATATCTGCAAACCAAAGAACAATTTGGGTATTAATTATTTGGGTTATAAAGTGAACAGGTGAAAAGTTTATGGGTTTATAGTTTTATGGGTTTTGAAAATAACCTATAATCCGATAACATATAAATCTATAAACTTCTTTTCGCATTTTGCTTCCAATTTGTTTTTTAAAATCGCGAAATAATTAAATATTTAACTAATTTATTTGATACATCGCACTTGATTAGGACTGGGTTTATTAAACAGATCTAACCCTCCCATATCCAGATCAGGGTAAAAGTAAAAATACCATGCTTTACTAGCATTTTCGTACAAAGAAGACGACCAGTAAAATCCAAACATATCCAATAAATTTTTGATACTCTGGTTTTTTTTCGCTGCGTTATATAATGCCGTTAATTCAGAGTTTGATGGTAGACGCATTCCTAAATTATCACATGCTTTTACTGCTCCTGCCCAACCATTACTTGCACAATAAAGATTTTTAGGAGCTGTTCCACAAAGACTACTGTCATAGGTTTTGTCGGTTGTTGTATTTATAGTACTATAAGTTACATCAGCTTTGGAGATGCACATGCTTCCTACCTGCACACAGTCGTCACTACCCAGTACTGCATTGAGTTCGCCGATATCTTTGCCTACAACATTCGGTTTTTGGTTGCCGTTTATATCGTAAACTATCGCTACACAAGCTGTTGTGTTACCGGGGATGAAGCTTTTGCCCGTGCTTCCGCCGTTACCGTAGATTGAGCCTTCGTTATTCACCCAGTCAAGGTAAGCACAACTCGGGTCATAGGCGACTATCGCATTCGTGCCGTCTGCGAAGCTAAGCCCGACGGTTGCCTGTGTCCAGGTTGAATGCCCCAAACTCGCTCCTGTTGTTAAACCGCTTGTCGTAACCTCTGTTCCGCCCGAGCTTTTAAACGTTGATACGAAACAATCGGTTAAATTCGTTGAAGTACAACGCTTTGCGACTTTTATGTATTTTTCAAGATTATTTGCAAAAGCCTCGGTTGTAATCCCCGTACCGCTTGGCAGGTCGCCGTTAACGTTCATTTGGCGTGTTGCTTGGTCTATTTTAACATCAAAATTGTCTTTAGCCTTCGCCCAGGACATTTCGTTAATGTTTGTCATAACCTGCGGAAGCACAATTGCGGCAACCACGCCCACAATCGCAAGTGCGATAAGCGTTTCTGCAAGAGTGAACGCATAAACACCTCTCCCCCTGCGGGAGAGGATGCTTTTCAATATGAGCAGAGGTCTGCGAATATTAGAAAAACAGGTGAGAGGTGTTTTTAAAAGTGAGAAGTTCGCAAAACTTGGCGTTGAGCGTCGCTTTTCTCTTCGCACTTTATGAGAGAAGTCTGTTTTTGTCTTAAGAGAAAAATAAACAAATGGGTCGTCATGCTTGACTTGAGCTGTTAGCGAGGAAGGAGCTAAACAAAATCGTATGCGTGAAACTTGGTGACAAAGGGAACCGCTGAGGTTTCCGAAGCGTGTGACCCTGTCTGCAGAGCTCAGCATCTTGCCGGGGTAGTATGTCGGATAGATCCCGAAGCAAGTTCGGGATGACGCGATTATTGGTTGGTTTAAACTTGATATAAAGCGGAAAAACAGTTGTTTTAATCTGTTTTTAAAAGAACATGTGTGTGTGTGTGTGTGTGCAAACAGTGTGTTTTCGGATTTTTTCATGCTTTTCAACTCCCATATTCTTTCTGTTCCTTAAGTCTGTAAACTATGAGCTTGCGGAAAAATTACACCTGCTTGTTTGCAAATTTATGAGCATTACAAGGCTGGGTACTAGGATAGTAAAATTTTTCTCGCAATCTCCCTTGTTCGGCTTAA
>JAQVKX010000106.1 GCA_028694425.1 Candidatus Gastranaerophilales bacterium | reverse complement strand
CAGCCGGCAAGGTTTTCACACTTCTAAGGTCGCATACGGAAAAGTCTCAATTTTTGTCAAAATTGGACTTTTTCCGCATGCTCAATTTTGAGAATTTTCCGCAACCTCTAAATAATTCCGACTTTCCTTGCCCGACCTTAAATCTCGTAAAATTTAGCCAAGTTAGACAATCTTAATTGTTTTTGAGAGATAAATTCAATATTTTCTTTTATTTCATTCAATTCAGTCTGTAAAGTTTCCAAATCTTTTCGGTAACTTTTTCTTTCCTGAGGTTTTACCTCGATTTCTGCCCAATTTGCAGAAAACCACTGACTTGAAAATCTTTTTTCAAAATCCTTATAAAGACCGGACATACACATACCCTCATTAATTATTAATTTTTTTGTACTGAAACCCTTGTAAACATTGATTTTAATAAATCCAAAATATCATAATCACCATACTTGAAAGTATAAGGCTGTAAATATTCTGAACTTTCTTTTTCAGCCGAAACCGCCAAGTATTTTTGAGATTTAAAATCAAAACTTGTCATCTCCGCATAATCAATCATTGCTTCATCTATATCAAAAAATTTATCTTCCATTTTTTTTATAACCTGACACGAAGCCCTTCCGGTTTCGCCTTTCATTACTTTATCTATCTACTACTAACTTTTCGTTTTACCGGCTTACTAGCTTTATTGCACTCGCTATTTTGAGTGAAGTGTGAAGCGTGAAGAGTAAAGGGGAATTTCCCATTTTTCGTTTTGCTTTTTTCATTTCTCTTTTTTAATTGAGACTTGCCCGCTCGCATCTCTTTTGCTTGATTGCTTTTTATATTGGTGCATAAATGCACCCTACTTACTAACTTTTCTATTCACTATTCACCATTCACTATTCACTATTTACTTTTTATTTATCGTCAATTATTTAAATTTTCTTTAGTTTTGTTTAATAAAACTTAATTAAAATTAACATGATTAAGCAATTGTTAATTTTTTTCTGAAATTAGCAATAAAATGTTCAAAAATGTTTTATAATAAGAATAGAATTGTGATAGGGTAGTGAAAAGTTGAAAGACGAAAATAAATTAGCCGAAAAAAAAGAGGTTCTGTATCATAAAACTTCTGGTGGTAGTCCCATAAGCAATAATGGGATTATTGCACGCATCAATTCTTTGAACAACCGAACCACTTCAAGCAGAATGTATACTCGATATCATAATAGTCTTCAAACACCTCCGTCTTCGGTCGATTATTCTGATTTAGTTCAGTCTTTAAACTACATTTTAAAAAATAAAATAAGCATAACTGATTTTTTTGGGGCAATTCATAAAATATTAACAACAAAAATGAATTGCTTTTTTACGGCATTCGGGACGTATCATAATCAGGCAAATTATATTAACTTAAAGTTAATTGACAGAATCGGCGGAACTTATTCTTCAAGAGTTTTTGCATCAGAAACCGAAAATCCGGTTATAGAATGTTACCAGACTAAATGTTCTAATGTGAAATTAGATTCTAAGTTTTTAAATATTCCTTATTTACAGAATTCTACAGTTGCCGTTATACCTCTGCTTTCAGTGAACAATTGTATTGGTGTAATGCTTATCGGTGATAACAATGCCAAGAATAATATGGATTTATATTCTTTATTGGCAAATTATTTAGCGTTATTTGTTCACAACTCCGATTTAATTGACAGAGTTAATAAAAATACGAATATAGATTCCTTAACGCTATTAAACAATCACAGAGGGTTTCAGGAAGTGCTTTCAAACGAACTTGCCAAGGCAGAAGCTAAAAATTCCCAATTATCGGTAATTATGATGGACATAAACAACATTTCCAAGATTAACAGAGAATTAGGACACGCCAAAGGCGATGAAGTTATCAAGCTTGTGGCTGAAAAAGTTAAACAGAACATAAGAAGTTCCGATTCTGCAGGGAGGTATGGCGGAGATGAAATTGCAATAATTCTGCCTGATACGGATACGGATGAGGCAAAATATATAGCTGAATATTTAACATATAGTTTATCTTGCTGTTTTGTAGATGATGTAGGACCTGTTAAAGTCGCCGTAGGTATTGCAACCTTCCCCGAAAGTACAAAAGATCAGGAAAAGTTATTGATTTTAGCTGAACAGGCGATGTATATTTCGCAATCCAGAGGATACAAAGACGGAATGTCTTCAATTGTAAGTTCTTCGGATTATAATTTCTGGGATGATATGGCTTTGAATTCGTTTGCGGAAGTTTTAACCAAACGTCACGCTCAAATCGGTATAAGCTTTGAAGAAGAGCTTGTTCATAAATTTAATAATGAACAAATAATTTCTCAAAATCACTTAATTGAAATGGTAACTTCTCTGGCAAGTGCAATTGATGCAAAAGATACTTACACAAAAGGTCATTCATCTTCTGTTTCAAGGTATTCGGCAGCTCTTGCAAGAGCAATTAACCTTCCTGAAAATGAAGTTGAGCGTATTGCACTCGGTGCACTTTTGCACGATGTAGGCAAAATCGGTATTCCTGAAAATGTCTTAAGAAAACCCACTAATCTTTCGGATGCCGAATGGGAGATTATGAGACAGCATCCGGTTATAGGTGCCGAAAAAGTCCTAATGCCTAACGAATCTTTAAGAGATTTAATCCCCATTGTAAAATATCACCACGAAAACTGGGACGGCTCAGGATATCCCGAAAAACTAAAAGGTGAACAAATACCGCTTTCAGCAAGGATTGTTGCAATTGCTGATGCTTATCACGCCTTAATCAGTGATAGACCTTATCGTAAAGGTTTAAGCGTACAAAAAGCATGTGAAATCCTGAAAATGGGTTCAAATTTGCAATGGGATACCAACCTTGTAAGACAATTTATACAAATTGCACCGTCAATTTCGACTATGGTTTGATAAAGTGAAATGTGAAATGGGAAAAGGAAATAACAAATAGAAGACAAGATGCGTGGAGGCGTAGATGCGTAGAAAACAAAACTGTTCACCCTCTCACTTCTTAATCACTTAATTACCTAATCACTTATTCACTTTTAAAAAATTTTCAATTTTCCATTTATTTATTTTCCCTTTATAATTAAATAATGAAAACATCAAGGCAGTCATACATAAATGTTCACAGAGATGCATGGGTTGAGGTTAACCTTGAATATCTTGCTCAAAATGTGAAACAAATTAAAAAATTTATTAAACCGAATGTAAAACTTTTAGCTGTAGTTAAAGCGGATGCATATGGGCATGGTTCTGTTATGGCTGCACCGACAATGCTGGCTTCCGGTGTTAATATGCTTGGTGTAGCTTCAATCGATGAGGGTTTGGATTTAAGAAATGCTAAAATAAATTGCGAAATCCTTGTCTTGGGTGCTGTTCCGGTCTGGGCTTTTGAATGTGCTGCCGAAAATAATATTACTGTATCAATTTTTTCCGACGAACACATTATTGCTTGTAAACAGGCTTTTGAAAGAACAGGAAAAAAAGTTAGTGTTCATATAAAAATCGATACCGGCATGAATAGAATTGGCGTTGATGAAGTTGATGCGGTAGAATTTATAAAAAAAGTACAAGGTTATGATTTCATTAATCTTCAAGGCATTTTTTCACATCTTGCCTGTGCCGAAAATGAGGTTAAATCAAAAAATCAGTTTAATAAATTTAATGAAATTATTTCTCAAGTGAATACCGAAGGTTTAACCTTGCATATTTTAAACACAGCCGGAATATTGTCTTACCCGGACTATCAGTTTGATATGGTGAGGGCGGGTATTGCTTTGTACGGATTAATTCCTGATTTCCCTTCACGCTTCACGCTTCACGCTTCACTTCTCCCTGTAATGTCTCTAAAAGGACGGATTACAAGGATACACACAATGTCAAAAGATGACGGTATAAGTTACGGTCATACTTTTACGGCGGATAAAGATATGAAAATTGCTACTGTTCCTATCGGCTACGCTGATGGTGTTCCAAGAGCTTTATCTAATAGGATTTCCGGTTCGATTAACGGAGAAAAAGTTAAACAAATCGGCAATATTACTATGGATCAAATGATGTTTGACATAACAGGTATTAATGCCGAAGAAGGAGATGTAATAACGCTTTTGGGCGAAGACCTTTCAATCGATGAATGGGCAAAAATTGTCGGAACAATTAATTATGAACTTACATGCAGGCTAAAAGTAAGGCTGCCTAGAATCTATACCAGGTAGGTCGGGGCAAGTCTCTGTCCTTTTTCATATTAACAAATTCAAAATCGCTAAGGAAGGTTTGGGGTTTATACCCAAGTTTTTCTAACTATATTTTAAGAAATTCATTAATATCAACACCCAATGCTTTTGCTAAATTAACAACTAAAAGAATTTTAGGTTGCTGTACGCCGTTTTCAATAAGACCGACTGTACGGCTTGATGTACCGACAAGTTCGGCTAATTGCTCTTGAGAAAGTCCTTTTCTGACTCTCTCTGCTTTTATATTTTTTCCGATTTTTTGTAAAAAGTCTTTTTCCATATTTCATATTTTATGCTATTGACAAATATAATTCCACGATATAAACTTATCATTATAAGATGTTTAGTTCGTATAAATATAGCTAAATATATTTTTATAAAAGGAGAATTTCATGTTGCAAAAGGAATTAAATGATTACATCGTTGAGGTTATACAAGATTATAAAGAAACAGCAAGTATGCTTAAAGTACTAAAAGATTCTGTTAATAATGAAAATAAAGATATTGCTTTTGTTGATATAGGTAATACTCTGGAGATAATTTTAGCTAAGATTAACAACGCAAACCTTGCGTTTGAAAAGTATATAGATATAGCTTTTTAAATCATATACAGTATTCTGGCTGAAAAGCTGCATTAAGCAAAAATAAAAATGCAAAAGGAGCATGCGGAAAAAGTCCAATTTTGACAAAAATTGAGACTTTTCCGTATGCGACCTTAGAAGTGTGAAAACCTTGCCGGCTGCGGGATAGCCGGCGGCAAGGTTTGAAACCGGACATTAGAGTTTACAGGAAAAAGGAACTTTTTCCGTAAACTCAAAGGCAAAAAGTTAAGCGTGAAGCATGAAATGTGAAAAGAAGTTGAACAGTCAAATAGTTGAAAAGTTTAATTAAGTGAGGCGTGAAGCGAAAAGCTTGCCTTCTTGCCCTCTTGCCCTCTCGTTTCCTTTCCCTTTTTCCTTTTATTCTTTTATCCTTTTTTCCAGAAAAAGTCAGGATTTTCTTTTAGTTTTTTCTCAATTTCTTCAAAAGTCAAAAAGCCTTCGCTTGCACCGAAATTTGACACAACAGAAGCCGAATTTACGGATGCATACATAAGTGCTTTTCCTATATCAAAATTTGTTCTTGCAAGTGCTGCACAAAAAGTTGAAGCAAAGGCATCTCCTGCACCAAGAGTTGATACAACCTTTGCGGGGAAATTATCGCATTTATAAAAAGTTTTTCCGTCATATGCATAAGCCCCGTATTTTCCGTCTGTAATTACAATAATTTGTTCTTTTCCGACTTTTAATTTTTTCAACATATCCTTAACGTCAGGATGAACTAATTCATCCGAGAATTTTTCATCTCTTGTATCAGGTCGGACTTCGATTTTTGTACACATTGATGCTTCTTCTTTGTTCATAACAACAATTTCAGCAGTATCAATTATTTTTTTAATATATTCAAATCCTCTTTTAATACTTGTTGTTCCTGCGTTAAAACAAACCTTTACGCCGTTTTTTTCGGCAAATTCAACAATTGAGGTTAAAACCTTGTTGGATTCTCCGCTTAGAGGTGCTATATAAATCATTTTAGCTTGTTTTATAGCATCGAAGTTGATTTCTGACTTTTTCAGAGTTGCGTTTGCTCCACGTTGGGCAAGAACAGTTCTGTCCCCCTGGAAACTTAATAAAATAATAGAAAATCCTGTCGATACGGAATTATCCTGAATTATATTCGATAAATCAAGCGAACTTTTTCCTAAAACTTCTAAAACGCCTTTTGAATAAATATCATTGCCGATTTTACATATTGCACTTGTCTTAAATCCTAGGTTTGCAAAATTAAGTGCGGTATTAACGCCTCCTCCGCCAACGTTTGACGTGAATGCAGTAACTTCTACCTTTGAGCCGTAAGGATAGCTCATAAACTCGGATTTTCTGTCTTTTGTGTAAACGGACACTATATTAGCTTCATCACACTCGACAAAAACGTCCATTGTCGCACTTCCGATTGTAATTATGTCTGTCATTTTTACCTCATGTCAGCGTGGTTAAATCTCACCGTACATGAAATCTTAACATAAAAATCATCCGCCATAAATTATTTGGACGTCATCTAAATTCGCGGTTTGTCTTGCCTGCCACAAATCATATTTTGCTTGCATATTAACCCATAATGCGGCATCAGAATTAAACGCTTTTGCTATTCTGAGTGCCATAATAGGCGAAATTCCTCTTTTGCAATGCACAATGTCAGACAAATTTTGTCTGGATACTCCAAGTTTGAGTGCCGCTTCCGCCAAACTCATATGAAGCTCTTTTATGAAGCCTTCTAATAATAATTCTCCGGGGTGACAAGGATTATACATTTCCATAATTAATTTCCCTTTATATTAATGGTAATCTTGATAATCTAAGATATAAGCATCACCATTTTCAAACTTAAAAGTAATTCGCCAGTTACCATTTACTCTCATAGAATAATGTTCACTTAAATTACCTTTTAATTTATGCAATTTAAACATTGGGACATCCAATGCCTGAATTGTTTTAGCTGAATCAATAGTTGATAATATTAGCCTGATTTTATCTCTATGTTCTGCTTGTATTCCTGAAATATCTCCATAGTAGAAATATTTTTTCAGTCCTTTGTGCTTGAATGACTTTATCATTAATTTTATTATACCTCATATTGTGTCAAGTGTCAAGTGACGCTTGACACTTTTTAAAAAAATCTACGCTCTCGGGTGGGTTTCGTTGTAAACATCTTTTAAGTGTTGTGTCGAAACGTGGGTATATATTTGGGTATTTGAAATACTGGCATGCCCCAAAAGCTCTTGTACAACCCTTAAATCGGCTCCGTTTTCGATTAATTTTGTGGCAAAACTGTGCCTGAACATGTGCGGGGTAACTTTTTTAGGAAGTTCGATTGAATTAACCACGTCGTTAATAACATTCCGGACTGTTTTATTTTGAAGCCTGTAGCCTGTGTTATTAATAAAAACGGGAGTAGTCTCGGTTTGGGGTTCGAGCCTGAATCCTTTTGCTACAAGCGAGCGTGCGGTTTCCAAATACCTTTGCAGATAAGTTTTTGCCCTATCTGTAATTAAAACAATTCTTTCTTTTGCACCTTTTCCAAAAACCGTTATTTCATTGTTTTCAAGGTTTAAGTTTCCGAAATTAAGCCCGCTGAGTTCGGATACACGCATACCTGTTGCCCAGAGAAGTTCTAAAATTGCTCGATTTCTATACCCTGCAGGCGTATCTATTTTAATTCCGTTTAAAATTTTTTCTATTTCCTCGGGTGTAAGAAATTTCGGCAAGGATTTCGGGCGTTTTGGCGTGTTTAAATTAAGTGCGGGGTTTGAATCAACAAGCCTTTCCCTGTATAAGTATTTGTAAAACGTTCTGATTGAGGCGATTTCTCTGGCAATTGTAGTTTTTTTATAATCAAATTTTTGGATAAAATGCAGATATTCTCTGACTTTGGAGAAATTTACATCCAAACAGGAAAAGT